>JBOICE010000129.1:0-11789 GCA_050739815.1 Pseudomonas sp.
GTCGTTACCTAGGCCGCCAGCAAACTTGGAGAGCATGGCGTTGTCGTGGATAGCGTTGTAGATGCCCGAGAGGTCATCCGGCACGGTGGTCAGGTAGCAGCTGGATAGCTGCGGGCGCAGGGTGCCGGCGTTGAACAGGGTCGGCGTCGAGCTCATGTAGTCGAAGGACGACAACAGGTTGTAGAACTCGATGGCGCGGTCTTCTTTCTGCTTCTCTTCAATCGCCAGGCCCATGGCCACGCGCATGAAGAACACTTGCGGCAGTTCGAAGCGGATGCCGTCCTTGTGGATGAAGTAGCGGTCGTACAGGGTCTGCAGGCCGAGGTAGGTGAACTGCTGATCACGCTCGTGGTTGATCGCCTTGCCGAGTTTTTCCAGGTCGAAGGATTGCAGTTTCGGGTCGAGCAGTTCGAACTCGATGCCTTTGGCGATGTAAGCCGGCAGAGCCTTGGCGTACAGGTCGGCCATCTCGTGGTGAGTGGCGCTGGTGGCCACGCCGAGGAAGCCCAGGCCTTCGGCACGCAGGCTGTCCATCAGCAGGCGAGCGGTGACGTAGGAGTAGTTCGGCTCACGCTCTACCAGGGTACGGGCGGTCATCACCAGGGCGGTGTTGACGTCGCTCTGCGCTACACCGTCGTAGAGGTTTTTCAGGGTTTCGCGCTGGATCAGCTCGCCGTCGACTTCGGCCAGACCTTCGCAGGCTTCGGTCACTATGGTGTTCAGGCGGCCCAGGTCCAATGGCGCAACGCTGCCGTCGGCGTGGGTAACGCGGATGCTTGGGTGCGGTTGGGCGGGCTCGTTGACGCCACGCTTGGCGCGTTCCTGGGCACGCGAGTCACGGTAGAGCACGTAGTCACGGGCGACTTTTTGCTCGCCGGCGCGCATCAGGGCCAGTTCGACCTGATCCTGAATCTCTTCGATGTGGATAGTGCCGCCCGATGGCATGCGGCGCTTGAAGGTGGCGCTGACTTGTTCGGTCAGGCGGGCAACGGTTTCATGGATACGCGACGAGGCGGCAGCGGTGCCACCCTCCACAGCGAGGAACGCCTTGGTGATAGCTACGGTGATTTTGTCATCGGTATAGGGCACCACGGTGCCGTTACGTTTGATCACGCGCAGCTGGCCCGGTGCGGTGGCACTCAGATCCTGAGAGGAGTCGGCGACCTGCGGCGCAGCGGCCTGCGGGTTCTCGCGAGTGGTGTCGGTCTGCATGAATATCTCCGTGTTCTGTATTTATCTAGTTGGACACTTGGTGTGCTTGCTGTTCATTCCATATTTTCGAAAACACCATGCACACGGCCTAACGCCGGGGGCACAGGGACTTGCAAACAGGTCAGAAAAGGGCACGACTCAAGCACTTCCCTGGCTATAAAGTCACAGGTCATGACGGCTGGCGTCAGAACCACAATACCTAGTGGTGCTCGCTTGGTAGCGCTACACCGAATCAAGACCGCAGTCACGCATTTTTTGGGTCTTGATCTGTATTCACCGCCGTAGCGGTGGATGGGCTATTAAAAGAGCGATTCGACGCACCGGTGATGGCCTACGAAAGGGCCTCTGCGGGTCATTCTACTTGTGTCCGGTGGTCTGCCAAAACCCAACATGTAGGTGTTTGGTGCGATGTGGATACAAGATAGAGCGCTATCGGGGGCATTGCAAGGCAGCTGTTAGGCACAGCCTGTGGATAAAGCTGTGGGTTAACCTTGGGTAACTTTGCGCAACCCGCATGCTCGCTGGGATTGATCATTTCGTACCATTCGTCGCCAGTTGAATGGCTTTGACAACGTCGTTTGAAGCTGCTGAAGGCTTCTCACGCTAACACTATATGTTGTGTTTTCTGCTGTGGTTTGGCATGCGCTATGCAGAACGGCGACCGTTGTTACAATGCGAGCCGTGCTGGCAGTTGCAGCAACGCGTTCTTAGGAGGCAGTGGTGGAGCAAGAAGCCTGGCAAATTCTTATCGTCGAGGACGATCAACGCCTGGCCGAGCTGACTCGGGAATACCTCGAGAGCAACGGCCTGAAGGTGGCGATCGAGTCCAATGGCGCGCAGGCCGCTGCCCGCATCCTTAAGGAACAGCCGGATCTGGTGGTGCTTGACCTGATGCTGCCAGGCGAGGACGGCTTGTCGATCTGCCGCAAGGTGCGCGGCCGCTACCAGGGCCCGATTCTGATGCTGACGGCACGTACCGATGATATGGATCAGGTGCTGGGCCTGGAGATGGGCGCCGACGACTACGTGTGCAAACCGGTGCGCCCGCGTGTGCTGCTGGCGCGTATCCGCGCACTGCTGCGGCGCAGCGAAGGCACCGAGGTGCTTGCAGCGGAAAGCCAGCGGCGGCTGGAGTTCGGTGTTTTGGTTATCGACAGCGCGATGCGTGAGGCGTGGCTGCGCGAGCAGAGTATCGAGCTGACCAGCGCCGAGTTCGATTTGCTCTGGTTGCTGGCGTCCAACGCCGGGCGCATCCTTTCGCGCGAGGAAATCTTCACCGCTTTGCGTGGCATCGAATATGACGGCCTGGATCGTTCTATAGATGTGCGTATCTCGCGCATCCGGCCGAAGATCGGTGACGACCCGATGCACCCACGGCTGATCAAGACGGTGCGCAGCAAGGGCTACCTGTTCGTTGCCGAGGCGGCCGAGGCGCTGGCGAACTGACGGCTGTGGCGCGGGCTGGAGCGTGTGTGCCCTGCGCGCCATTCCCGCTTAGACGAAACGCCTGGGCATCCATAAAAAACCGTATGTGCGCGTGAGTCTTAGTATGTCTGGGTCGCAGTCTTTCCCGTCGTTACACAGCGTGCGCTTCGAGGTGGAGGTCGAGTCGGGACACTTTCGCAGCGGTCGTTTGCTGCGTCGGCTTGGCTTCCTCCACCAAGGTGCGCGCCGCGAATATGAATGGAAGGACGGGCGCCCGCTCAGTGTCGCCCAGTACGCTTTGTTGAGGACGCAGCGCTCATGAATTCCATCTTCCTGCGTATTTATGGCGGCATGTTGGCCGCGCTGGTGTTGGTGGCACTGCTGGGTGTCTTGACCTTGCATCTGGTCAACGAGGTGCGCTCCGATCAGTACCGCGAGCGCCTGGCGCGTGGCACCTTCAGCTTGATGGCCGGCAACCTGGAGCAAATGAGCCCGGTCGAGCGGCGCCGGGCGGTGGTGGTGTGGGGGCGGCTGTTGGGCATTCCGTTGGCCGTGCAACCCTTGGCGGAACAGACCCTGGATAGTGGCATGCGCAGCCGTTTGCTGCGGGGCCAGGTCGTGGTGCAGCAGACCGGCCCGCATGCGGCCAAGGTGTACGGTTTGGTCAGCGCGAGCGAGCAACTGATACTGCTGGGTGAGGTGCAGCAGATCAGTGAGCAGTTGGCCCGCGCCACGCTGTACTTATTGATCGACGAGTTGGTGCGTTTCCCGGTGGCCGAGCAGCCGCAGCGCCTGGCCGCGCTGAAAGAGGCCAAGCAGTTTGGCTTTGACTTGCGACTGGTTCGTCTCGATGAGGCGAACCTGGATACGGATCAGCGCCGTCGGGTGGACGAAGGCGACACGGTGATGGCGCTGGGCAAGGGCGGCGATTCGATCCATGTGTTTTCCGGGATTGTGGGCACGCCTTGGGTGCTGGAGATCGGCCCGCTGTACCAGATGAATCCTTATCCCCCGGAGCTGCTGGTATTGATCGGCGCCCTCGGGTTGAGCCTGATTGGCCTGATTGTCTATCTGTTGGTGCGCCAGTTAGAGCAACGTCTGCTCGTCCTCGAAGGCGCCGCTACGCGCATTGCCCTCGGTAAACTGGGGGCGCGGGTGCCGGCCAGTGGGGCGGACTCGGTGGGGCGTTTGGCGGCGGCGTTCAATGCGATGGCCGAGCACTTGCAGCGCTCGCTGACGACTCAGCGCGAGATGGTGCGTGCGGTGTCCCATGAGCTGCGCACGCCGGTGGCGCGCTTGCGGTTTGGCCTGGAGATGATTGGCGACGCGCAAACAGAGAAGGCCCGCCGTAAATATATGGACGGTATGGATAGCGATATCCAGGACCTCGACAAGCTGGTGGACGAGATGCTCACCTACGCGCGCTTGGAGCAGGGCGCGCCAGCGTTGAACTTCCAACAAGTCGATCTGGATGCGCTGCTCGATCAGGTGATTTCAGAGCTGGCCCCGCTGCGCCCAGGGGTGCAGGTTGAGCGGGGGCCGACGATCAATGCGCTGGATGGTAGCGGTGCGCTGGTGGAGGCAGAGCTGCGCTACTTGCACCGTGCGCTGCAAAACCTGGTGAGTAACGCCATGCGGCATGCCGAATCACGCGTGCGGGTGAGCTATCAGATCGGTCATCAACGTTGTCGGCTGGATGTCGAGGACGACGGCCCCGGCGTGCCCGAGACCGAGTGGGAGCGTCTGTTCACGCCCTTCCTGCGTTTGGATGACAGTCGCACCCGTGCTTCGGGTGGATATGGTTTGGGTCTCTCTATTGTCCGGCGGATTATTTATTGGCACGGCGGCCGTGCGCAGATCGGCCACAGCGACAGCCTGGGTGGAGCACGCTTCAGCCTGGTTTGGCCGCGTCGGCAATAGCGGCGATGCGGAGCACGCTCGAACGGTTGTTCCCTGGCGAGTTGGCCTGCTTCGCCGAGACCTTGGCCTTGCCGGATGATGCGCGCCCGATGCTGAGTGTGGCGGCGCTGCTTGAGCCTGCCGGGTTGGATGCGCGACTGAGCGGCATCTATGGCCCGGAGTTACTGAAAAGCCAGCGCAGCGTGCTGGTTTCGCAGTACTCGAAATACTATTTCATGGCCCTGATCCCGCCCGTGCTGGCCGCCAGCCTGCTGCACGACTGGCGTTTGCCAGTGGCGCCGCAGGCATTGCTCGTGGTTCTGAGCGAGAGCGGTCTGCCGCAGGCTGTTCGGCTCACCGCTGGGGGCGAACGCTGGCCTGAGGTGCCGGACGACCCTTTTCTGCGCTTTGCCGAGCTGCTTGACGGTAATTTGCAGCCGTTCATCCAGACCCTGGCAGCCTACGGCCAAGTCGCGCCGCAAGTGCTCTGGGGCAATGCCGGGGATTATTTCGAGACCACGCTGCGCCGGCTGGCTGAGCTGACGGCGGTTTCGCTGGCGCCGGGTCATGCCGTGTTGCAGGCGCGGCGGCGCTCGGATGGCGCCGGCAATCCATTATTCGCGCCGATACGCTATGTGCCGCGGGCCGGGGCCTCGCAGCCGCACCGGGAGCGCCGGGTGTGTTGCTTGCGGCACAGGGTCGAAGGTATCGAGCATTGCCAGCACTGCCCGCTGCTGCGTCGAATTACGCCGTAGCTCGGAGGTGGTCCGGGTAATAGTAGGGTGGATTAGCCGCGCAGCAGCGTAATCCACCAAACCGGGCAAACGATCAGCGTCTCAACTAAGGCGAGGCGCTCGATCGATCCGAAGCCCTAGTGGCCAGTGGGTTCGCGGCAGGCGGTGGAAGCCCCTCCGGGGATTCCACCCTACGGAATAGGCCGGCTCAGCCCGGCACGCCAATCAGGCTGAGCAAGCGCCCGTCGAACAGGCTGAACTGCCCGTCCAGCTCACGGCCATATGACCACTCCGGTGACAGATCTTTGAGCAGGCGCAGGCGCGCGTGGCCTGAATCGGACCACTCCAACAGCTCGGCGTGCTCGAAATAGAAACGTTGTTGCACCAGCGGGTAGAGCGCCTTGAACAGGCTCTCCTTGAGGGAAAAGCTCAGGGTCACGACAAACCCCAGTTGCTCAGGCGCAAGCCCACGGATTCGCTGTTGTTCGGCTGAGGTGAGGATCTCACCTAGCAAGCGCTCTGCGCGTACGTCGCTCATCAGCGTTTCGACATCCAGGCCAAGCCCACGCCAGTCTTCACTGCGGGCCACGATGGCGGCGGCCCAACCCTGGCTGTGGGTAATCGAACCGGCCACTCCTGCCGGCCACTGTGGCGCGCGATCGACTCCGACGGCGGGTACTGCGCTGCTGCCGATAAGCCGCTGCAATGCCTCGCGGGCACACAGGCGACCGGCAAGGAACTCAGCCTGGCGCTTGGCTACACCCTTGGTGAGGGGAATCTGGCTGCGGCTGAAGTCTTCCATGTGCAGCAAGGCGGGATCGAATTGCGTGCTGATCAAGCGAACGCTGGCTAGCGGCTGGGTCAGCGGCCAATGGTCGCTCAGCGGGGTGCAACAGGCGGGGAGGGGATGGCTACTCATGCCGGCATTCTGCCGTGTCGCGGCCAGGGCAGCCAGTCGAGGGTGTGTTTACATTTCTTTGCAAAGCGATAACAAAGCTAAACGGATAGCCTCGTCCAGTTTTGCCAGACTGCCGCCGCGTTTCTTTAGGAGCGCAGGTGAGGTTGTAGTTTAGAACCAGAGCATTAGCTGAAATCGGTTCTATTCATTTGTCTCTGAGTTTGAGTGCGGGAGCCTGGATGGGCTCCCGTTTTTTTTTGCGTTTTTTTCGCGTTGCGAGTGCGCGAGGCATTCTTTGCTCCGGGCGAACCAGGCCCGCTTAAAGAGAGCGATTAATTAATAGCGGCGCAGCCTGTCTGTGGAACAGAAGAATGCACCGGACGGGATCATCCCCATCCCGCTCGGTGCATCGAGTTAGGCGGCTGCTAAGACGCCGCTCTTGCTTCAGTGATCATCCAGGTTGAATGTTCGGCGGGCTATTCCTTGCTCCCGCTCCGGCCTTTGGCTTGGCGCCGTGAGGCTGCCCGATCTAGCCAGGCCTGACCTCAATGCACCTCGACCTTATCGGCGTCGGCATCCTCGGACAGGCTCACGGTACGCTTGAAACGGCCGGCAAAGCGTTTGTTGGCATAGACCGAGAGCCTGTCGCCGTCCGCCGGGCTGGTGTTGTCATTGGCCACCTTGAGTTTGAGGCCCTGGCCGAAAGCTGGGGCGTAAGCCGATGATGCTGGAGATGCCCTTGGTCGGCTTCGCCCCGAACCTTGGAAGATGAGTCGACAGTGCGCCGATCATGCTCATAGAATGGAGGGCTGTTGAACGTTCGGCCCGGTCTCTACCGTTAAATCATTTAAATCAGCGAATAACTTTTGTGAAAATCCGTACTTCGATAGTCGGTCTGTTTTTTTTATATACGAGTGCTGTCCTGGCAGCGAACTCCGATGTTCGTGAAAGTTCTGTAATTGTCAGGGACCCGTCCAAGTTGGAACTTGCTTCGGGCAGCGCCATGCTGGTCGACCTGCAAAGCAACGAAGTGCTTTATGCCAGTAACCCGGATGTGGTCGTACCCATCGCCTCGGTTACCAAGCTTATGACGGCTGTAGTGGTTCTGGATGCAAAGCAACCCTTGGACGAAACAATATCCGTAGCGATTAGCGACACTAAGGAGTTGAAGGGCGTTTTCTCTCGTGTGCGAGTCAAAAGTCAAATTAGCCGCAAAGAGATGTTACTGCTTGCGCTGATGTCCTCCGAGAATCGCGCGGCAGCGAGCTTGGCGCACCACTACCCGGGCGGTCATGCCGCGTTTGTCGCGGCGATGAATGCTAAAGCCAAGGCGCTTGGCATGAAGAGTACCCACTATGTCGAGCCGACAGGCCTTTCCGTTAACAACGTATCCACTGCCCGGGACTTGACCCTGTTATTGATTGCCACGAAGCAATATCCGCTGATCAGCGAGCTGAGCACCACTGCGAGTAAAACGGTTGCGTTCCATAAGCCGAATTACACACTTGGGTTTCGCAACACCAATCGTTTAATTAACAAGAGTGGTTGGGATATTCAGTTGACCAAGACTGGCTTTACCGATGAAGCGGGCCATTGTTTGGTCATGCGCACTGTAATGGCGAACCGCCCCGTGGCACTGGTCGTTCTGGATGCGTATGGAAAGCGCACCCATTTTGCCGACGCCAATCGCCTGCGCCGCTGGATGGAAACCGGTAAAAGCAGCCCGGTGCCGGCAGCGGCCAAGAGCTATAAAAAGCAAAAAAACCTGCAACTTCGCCAAACCGGCACAGCGCAAGTGGCAGAGTAGCGTTGCCTGAGTGGCTTGTGTCGTGGCGTTGATCGGAGGCACAGGCTGCTCCGGCGTGTGTAAGCACTAGGCTTCCCCTGTTTGTTTAACCGCGAGCCTTGGCCGGTTTAACCCGCGTCGAAGGCAAGGATCCGATGAAACCCGAAGACCTTCTGCTCCTGGTTACCCGCGAGATGCCTTACGGCAAATACAAGGGGCGTTTGATTGCCGATCTGCCCGGGCATTACCTCAACTGGTTTGCCCGTGAAGGATTTCCGAATGGCGAGATTGGCCGGCTTCTGGCGCTGATGCAGGAGATCGACCATAACGGCCTGTCGGCGCTGCTGGTGCCACTGCGTAAGCGCTGAGTCATCTGTGTCTCGCCGACTCCAACACGCCTGCGCTCACCAACTCAAGCTGAGCCGGCTCTCGAAGTGGCGTTCTGCACCGCTCAGGGGGTCGGCAAAGGCCAGGCTTTGCGCCAGCAGTTTTAGCGGTCGTGCGTAATCATCGGCAGCCTGCTCCGTCAGCCGTGGGTAGAAAGGGTCATTGCAGATCCCGGCGCCGAGTGCGGCCATGTGCAAGCGCAACTGGTGCTTTTTGCCCGTGATCGGATACAGCGCGTAGCGCCACTGTTCGCCGTTGCGCTCGGATACTTCGATACGGGTTTCACTGTTCGCTGTGCCGGCCATTTCCTGCATTAGGAAGAACGGTTCGCTGGTGGCCAAGCGGGTGCAGCGCACCAGGGGAAAGTCCACGCCGGGCAGCGCCGGGGCAATGGCTTCATAGCGCTTGCTGATCTGCCGTTGAAGAAACAAACCTTGATAGCGCGAGCGACTCTCTGGGTTGGCCGAGAACAGCACAAGCCCGGCCGTCAGTCGGTCAATGCGGTGCAACGGCACCAGGTTGGGGTTGTCGAGCCGCCGAGTAAGGCGTGCCAGCAGGGTCTCTTCCACGTATCCGCCGGCCGGTGTGACGGGCAGGAAATGCGGCTTGTCCGCTACCACCAGATGCTCGTCGGCATAGAGCACGGTTTCGATGAAAGGAATCGGTACTTCGTCCGCCACCTCGCGGAAATAGCGGATACGCAGCCCCTCTTGATAATGGTGCTGTGGGTCTATGGCCATGCCCTGCATATCCAGCACGCGGCCACGCGCCATCCGCTCGAGCCAGGTCTCGCGGCTGATCGCGGTGAAGTGCGCGCACAGGCAATCGAGCACGGTTGGCCACGTACCCGCGGGCAAGTGCAGGGTGCTGGCGCGGCTGCTAGTGGGAGAGGCGGGCTGAACGGGCATGGCGGGACTCTGTTGGATACAGGCGGGGGCGTACCGGCGAGTGTGCATTAGGCCGCAGCCGCTAAAGCGCCGTCAAAGGTGAGCAGGCTCCAGGGCGTTATTCCGCTTCCTGCGCACGGTAGGCGCCAGGTGTCAGCCCGGTCCACTTCTTGAACGCACGGTGAAAGGCCGAAGGCTCGGAGAAGCCGAGCTGTTCGGCAATCAGCTGAATCGGCAGGTTGTCGCGGCCCAGATGGTAGATCGCCAGGTCGCGGCGCAGGTGATCCTTCAGCTCCTGAAAGCTCGAGCCCTCTTCACGCAAATGTCGGCGCAGGGTTTGTGGGCTCATGTGCAGCTGTTTGGCCACCGCCTCGAGGTCCGGCCAACTGCTGCAGTCACGCCCGAGCAGGCGGCGGATCTGGCTGATCAGGCTGTCGCCGCCATCCGGGCGGGCGAGCAGATCGGCGGGCGAATGTTCGAGAAAGTGTTTGAGGGTGCGCTCGTCCTGTAGCAGCGGCATGCTCAGGTAGCGGGTCTGAAACAGCAGGCTGGTGCTGTCAGCGGCAAAGCGCCGAGGGGTGGGAAAGAGCAGGTCGTACTCGGCACTGTGCTCGGGTTCGGGGTAGGTGAAGGTGGCCTCTTCCAGGCGGATACGCTGGCCGATCAGCCAACTGGCGAGGCGGTGCCAGATCACCAGCAGGCTTTCCACCAGAAAGTGATCCGGGTCCCAGAGGGTCGAGTCGTCCAGAGTCAGCCGCGCCCAATCGCCTTCGCGGCTCAGGGTGATACTGGGTGCCTCAGGAAACAGGCCGTAGAACAGGGAGCCGCGGGTCAGGGCTTTTTCCAGGGTGTGGCAGTGGATGATCACGTGACACATCATGGCGAAGGTGCCGGGTTTGCTGCGGATGCCGCCAAACCCCATGTATTCGTCGCCCAGCGCCTCCCAAATCCGCTGCAACAAGCGGGCGAACTGCTCCGGGGCGATGCGCGCGCGCGGCTCTTCAAGCAGGGCCGGCTGGATGTTCAGTTGACGCAGGAGCGAAGAGCAATCCAGGCCATGCCGTTCTGCGCCACGCAGGGCAGCACGGACGAAATGACTGGCAATGGTGCGCTCGCGCATTGGACATGCTCATAGAAAAGGGCTGGCCGATGGTAAGCATGCCGTGCGTTTGGGACAAGCGCTCGCACTGATGGGCCCTGTGAGGAGGGGGATATCCGCCAGCCAGTGGGCGGATATCCGCCAAATTGAGCGGCTTTCGAGAGTGCTGAAGTGGACCAATTATTTGTTTTTAAAGGAGTTATTGCGAATTTACAAGGCTGGCATGGCCTTTGCGATAAGCGCTACAGACCTGCGTAGTCGGCAGGCACACAACAAATCCCTCCAGTGCAGGAGGGTTAGCGCTTAGGTAGCGCGCGCATCGAGGAACGATGTGGCGCGATGCCCTTGAGGAACATGCCATGACCCGTAAACCGTTCTACAAGGTTCTCTATGTCCAGGTATTGGTGGCCATCGCCATCGGTGTGCTGCTCGGGCATTTCTATCCGGATACCGCCGTCGCCCTCAAGCCCCTCGGTGATGGTTTCGTCAAACTGATCAAGATGATTATCGCCCCGATCATTTTCTGCACCGTGGTGACCGGTATTGCCGGCATGCAGAGCATGAAGGCGGTCGGTAAGACGGGCGGCTATGCGCTGCTGTATTTCGAGATCGTTTCGACCATTGCGCTGCTGATCGGCCTGGTCGTGGTCAACCTCGTGCAGCCGGGTGCCGGCATGCATATCGATCCCGCTTCGCTGGATACCTCTGGCATCGCCGCCTATGCCGCGGCTGGTGAGAAGCAAAGCACCATCGAGTTTCTGATCAACGTCATCCCAGGCACAGTGGTCGGCGCGTTTGCCAGCGGCGATATCCTGCAGGTGCTGTTTTTCTCCGTGCTGTTCGGCTACGCCTTGCACCGCGCCGGCGATTACGGCCGCCCGGTGTTCGACTTCATCGAGCGTATCTCGCAGGTCTTCTTCGGCATCATCGGCGTGATCATGAAAGTCGCGCCGCTCGGTGCGCTGGGCGCCATGGCCTTCACCATCGGTAAATATGGCGTGGGCTCGCTGGTTCAACTCGGTCAGTTGATGCTGTGCTTCTACATCACCTGCCTGTTGTTCGTGCTGCTCGTGCTGGGTGGGGTTGCCCGTCTGCACGGCTTCAGCATCCTGCGGTTCATTCGTTACATCCGTGAAGAACTGCTGATCGTGCTGGGGACTTCGTCTTCCGAAACCGCACTGCCACGCATGATCGACAAGATGCAGAAGCTCGGTGCGAACAAGTCGGTGGTGGGCCTGGTGATTCCGACTGGCTACTCCTTCAATCTGGACGGCACCTCGATCTACCTGACCATGGCGGCAGTGTTTATCGCTCAGGCGACTGACACGCAAATGGATATCTCCCATCAAATCGCCTTGATTGCGGTGCTGCTGATCGCCTCCAAAGGTGCTGCGGGCGTGACCGGTAGTGGCTTTATCGTGCTGGCGGCGACCCTGTCTGCGGTCGGTCATCTGCCGGTGGC
>JBOICE010000130.1:0-4638 GCA_050739815.1 Pseudomonas sp.
CACCACCGGCGATAAGGGTTGGAAACCCCGCAGCCAACGCCTCGTTGACCAGGCGCTGGGCATCGCCCGCCTCCCAGGTCAGGCGCACAGCCAACTCCCAGCCCTGCTCGCGCTTGGTCTGCACCGCGGCCAGCACCTCATCGTTGAGGGCTTGCTTGCCATGCAGAATCAGTAATGCCTTGCGCTCACTCATGGCCGACTCCTGATACTCAAGAGTGAACCATAGCAGCGCAGGACAGGCTTCTGCTCAGGGCCCCGAACAGCGCTGGCCCGGCTCGGCAGAGCGGTCTGGCTGAGCTGAAACGCGAGTGCAGCTACCCTCTCGCGCAGGGCAAGAAGCACGTCAGGCCGGATAGCCCGTGATCTCGCGAATGCTCTGGTACAGCGGTTTGAGCTGCTTGTACATGCGCTGGTAGACCTCTTTATAGAGGCGCTGATAGATCTGTTGCGCCTGCGGATTGGGCTGGAACACCTGACCGACACGGGTCATCGCCGCAATCGCCGTGGGAAAGTCCGGATGCAAGCCAAGCCCCACTGCACAATCGATTGCCGCACCCAGGCCGGAAGTCTCGTAGATATGCGGCCGCTCGGCCGGCAGGCCGAAGATATCCGCAGTCAGCTGCATCGCCGCATCGCTCTGCGAACCACCACCGGAAACCCGCAGACGCGTGATCTGGCTGCCCGAGCGTTTTTCGATCTGCTCTTTGCCCTGACGCAAGGCGTAAGCCAGACCTTCGAGAATCGCCCGATAGAGGTGCGCGCGGGTATGCACATCACCAAAGCCGATGATCGAACCCTTGGCCTCCAGCCCCGGCTCACGGATACCAGGCGACCAGTACGGCTGCAGCAACAAGCCCATGGAGCCGGCCGGCACGCTATTGACCAGCTCGTCGAACAATGCCTCTGGCTCAACGCCCAGTTCCTTGGCGCGCTGCATCTCACGCAGGCCGAACTCGTTCTTGAACCAACTGACCATCCAGAAGCCGCGGTAGATCATCACTTCGGTGTTGTAGTGATCCGGAATCGCCGCCGGGTAAGGCGGGATCAGCGGGATGGTTTCCAGGTACTGGCTGCGTGTGGTGTTGATCGTCGCCGTGGTGCCATAAGACAAGCAGGCCGTGCTCGGCTCCACGCCACCGGCGCCCAACACTTCACAGGCTTTATCCGCGCCCGCGGCAATCAGCGGCAACCCCGCGGGGATTCCGGTGTGCAGGCTGGCTTGGGCGCTGATCACGCCCAACTGCTCACCCGGTTTGATCAGCTCCGGCAACTGCTCGCGACGTACTGGCATGGCCTGCCACTTCCAATCGCTCGGCGCGGCCCATTTCAGCCGTTTGTAATCGAACGGCAGGTAAGCCACGCAGCAGGCCACCGAATCGACGAAGCGCCCGGTCAAACGGTGCGTGAGAAAACCCGAGAGCAGCAGCAATTTGTGGGTCTGTGCCCAGACCTCCGGCTGCTGCTGGGCGACCCAGTTGACCTCGGCCTGGGCGCGGAAGTAATCCACCGTCGCCTCTTCGCCAATCAGTTTGAACAACCAGCCCCAGGGGCCCTTGATCTTGCCTTCGACCTCGGCCCGCCGCTGATCCAGCCAGAGAATCGCCGGACGCAGCGGCTGCCCCTGCGCATCCACATTGATCACCGTGCCGCGCTGGGTGGTCAGCGCCACGCCCTTGATCAGGCTCTTGTCGATCGGCACCTGCTCCCACAACAGCCGACAGGCTTCGCCGAGGCTCTGCCAGTAATACTCCGGGTCTTGCTCGGCCCAGCCGGGCTGTGTGGAGTAATAGGCCTCCAGCTCCACCTTGCCCTTACCGAGCAAGTTACCCTGCAGGTCGATCAGCAATGCACGGACGCTTTGGGTGCCGTTGTCGATGGCCAGCAGATAGCTCTTTTCACTCACGACTTTTCACTCACGTCGGCAGCCTTTTTATTCTTGTGCGGGTTTGGCGTCATGCGGCAGGCTGTAGCAACGCTGCCACAGTTGCAGATACTTCTGTTCTTCCTCGACCCAGCGCGCGTCATCCCACCCCAGGCGCGCCTGGCACAACTGCCGAACACGCGGCAGTTCGCTTGCACTGCCCTTGGCCAGCAGCAGACCCAGGCGAGTCCGGCGCAGCAGCAGGTCATCCAGGTGCAACACCAACTCGTGTTCAGCGGCAAAGGCCAGCTCGGCCCAGAGCGTGTCGGTGGCGCCGACCTGGTCGCTGCCCAGTTCGTCGAGCAGACGGGCAAGCATTGGCAGCTCGCGGCCATAGCGTCCGGCCAGGCGCTGTTGCTGGCTCGGCGATAGCTGCGGCAGCGGCACGCGCGCCAGCTTGCGGAACACTTCGCTGCCGTGATCCTCCAGCGTTTTACCGAGCATCGGCGCACAGGCCTGCAACACCTCCAGGGCCAATAGGCGGAAGGTGGTCAGCTTGCCGCCGGCCAGGGTTACGCAACCGGGCTCGAGCCACAGCGTGTGTTCACGCTTTTCATCCGAAGGGTTCTTGCCCGACACCCCGTTGCTGACGACAGGGCGCACACCAGCCCAGGTCGAGAGCACATCGCGGCGGTCGATTCGTGCCGCCGGGAACTGCTGGGCACAGGCCGTCAGCAGGTAGTCGACTTCGGCATTACTGATGCGCGCTTCGAGGTTGATATCGTCGCCATGATCGAGATCGGTGGTGCCGATCACCGTTGCGCCCTCCCAAGGGAAGACGAACACCGGCCGACCATCTTCGGCGTGCATGAAGCTGAACGCATGGGCCAGCGGCAGCCGCCAGGCCGGTAGCAGCAGATGGCTGCCACGCAGCGGACGGATCCGCTCGCTACCCGTTTTCCGCCGCAATTGATCGGCCCAGGCACCGGTGGCCTGGGCCACGACTCGGGCCTTGAGCGCCAGGCGCTGGCCGCTTTCCACGTCCTCGGCGAGCAGCCCGCTGACGCGGCCATCGACCCGGCACAACTCCAGCACTTTCAGGCCATTCAGCGCCTCAGCACCCTCAGCCCGCGCCTCGCCGAGCACGCGCATGACCAAACGCGCATCGTCGGTTACCGCATCGAAAAAGCGCGTGCCGCCGAGCAATTTGTCCTCTTTCAAGCCAGGCGCTAGGTAGCGCAACTGTTGCAGCGCGTAATACTGGTGGTTGCGCTTACCCGCCAGGGCGTCATACAGCGCCAGCAGTCCGCCAAATACCTTCGGCCCGGGAAACTGCCCCTGGTAGTGCGGCATCACGAAGCTCAGCGGGTCGACCAAACCAGGCGCTTCACAGAGCAAACGCTGGCGCTCATGCACCGAATCACGGGTCAGTTTGAGCTGCCCCTTGGCGATATAACGCAGCCCGCCGTGAACCATCTTCGACGAGCGGCTGGAGGTGCCCCAGGCGAAGTCGCGCTGCTCGATCAGCAGGCACGTCCAACCGCGCCGGGCAGCTTCGCGCAGAATCCCGGCACCACTGATACCGCCGCCGACCACGATCAAATCCCACTCGCGCGCGGCCAGCTCGGGTAACGCCTGCTCGCGCCAGGCGGCGTTCCAGCGACTCATTCGTGAATCAGTACGCCCGGGTTGAGGCGCACCTCGGGGTCAAAATGCTTCGCCAGCGCGCGCAACGTCGCCATCCCCAGCTCACCCTTCTCGATCGGCAGGTACGGCGCGTGATCGCGACCTACGCCATGCTGATGGCTGATGGTGCCGCGGTTGTTGACGATGGTTTCGCTGGCCTGCTGCTTGAGCTTTTTCCAGCGTTCCAGGGTGCCGGCGTAGCTGTCTGCCGGGCGGAACACATAGGTGGTATAGAGACTCGAACCTTCGCCGTAGACGTGCGAAAGATGAGTGAACACATGCACCTGCTCGCCCTCAGCGGCCAGGCCCTCCCGCAGGCTGGCCTCGATCTGGTTCAGCAGGCTATCGACGTTCGACCAGTCGGTGGCAGTTTCCAGGGTGTCTACCGCATACCCGGCTTGCCACAGACCCTCACGCAGATACGGAAAGCGGAAACGGCCCTCGGCCCACTTCTTCCCGAGCAAGGTGCCGGTGAATACGCCGCCGAAGCTTTTCAGCAGCTTCTTCGCCTGCTTCAACGACAGCGCATTCTGCGCGCGGTTACCGGTGACCCCGAAGGTCAGCATGCATTTGCCGGCGCGCGCGCCACGCAAGGCCAGGTACTTTTCCAGCAGGGCGATTTGCTCGGGATGGCCGGCCAGCGCCAGCTGGGTTTCGGTTTCGATGGCATTCGACAGACGCAACATCGACAGCGGCACCCGCGCCTGGCCCAGGGTGCGAATCGCTTGCAAAGCCTGCTGCCAGGACGGCAGAAACACCGCATAGAAACTTTCCTGGTCAGCCAGTTTGCTTACTCGCACTTTCACTTCGGAAATGATCCCGAAGCGCCCTTCCGAACCTAGCACCACTTCGCGCAGATCGGGGCCGGCGGCCGAGGCCGGGAATGTCGGAATCGCCAATGGGCCGGCAAAGGTCTCCAGCGTGCCACCGGCGAACAGCTGCTCGATCCGCCCATAACGCAGTGACTGCTGGCCACTGGAACGACTGGCCACCCAACCACCCAAGGTGGAGAGCTCCCACGACTGCGGGAAATGCCCGAGGGTATAGCCACGGGCACGCAACTGGCTTTCCACCTGCGGGCCATTCGCGCC
>JBOICE010000131.1:0-6341 GCA_050739815.1 Pseudomonas sp.
CACGTCGACCACGGTAAGACTTCCCTGCTCGACTACATTCGTCGTGCCAAGGTGGCAGCGGGTGAGGCGGGTGGTATCACCCAGCACATCGGTGCCTACCACGTGGAGACTGACCGCGGCATGGTCACCTTCCTCGATACCCCGGGCCACGCAGCGTTTACCGCCATGCGTGCTCGTGGTGCCAAGGCTACCGATATCGTCATCCTGGTGGTGGCGGCGGACGACGGCGTGATGCCGCAGACCGTTGAAGCTGTCCAGCATGCGAAGGCTGCGGGTGTTCCGCTAGTCGTTGCAGTCAACAAAATCGACAAGCCAGGTGCCGATCTCGATCGTATCCGCAGCGAGCTGTCCACCCACGGTGTTACCTCGGAAGAGTGGGGTGGTGACAGCCCGTTCGTTTCGGTCTCCGCGAAAATGGGTACCGGTGTCGACGATCTGCTTGAAGCAGTCCTGTTGCAAGCCGAAGTCCTGGAGCTGAAAGCGATCCCGTCCGCTCCTGGACGAGGTGTTGTGGTTGAATCGCGTCTCGACAAAGGTCGTGGCCCGGTTGCAACCGTTCTGGTGCAAGACGGTACGCTGCGCCAAGGCGACATGGTGCTGGTCGGTTCCAACTTCGGCCGTATCCGCGCCATGCTCGATGAAAACGGCAAGCCGGTGAAAGAAGCGGGTCCGTCGATCCCGGTTGAGATTCTCGGTCTGGATGGCACCCCGGATGCGGGTGACGAGCTCAGCGTGTTGACCGACGAGAAGAAGGCGCGTGAAGTGGCCTTGTTCCGTCAAGGCAAGTTCCGCGAAGTCAAATTGGCTCGCGCGCATGCCGGTAAGCTGGAAAATATCTTCGAAAACATGGGCCAGGCAGAGAAGAAGACGCTCAATATCGTCCTCAAATCCGACGTCCGTGGTTCGCTGGAAGCCTTGCAGGGCGCCTTGGGTGGCCTGGGTAACGAAGAAGTGCAAGTGTGCGTGGTCGGTGGCGGTGTCGGTGGTATCACCGAGAGCGACGCTAACCTGGCATTGGCCTCCAACGCGGTACTGTTCGGCTTCAACGTGCGTGCCGATGCTGGCGCACGGAAGATCGTCGAGCAGGAAGGTCTGGATATGCGTTACTACAACGTGATCTACGACATCATCGAAGACGTCAAGAAAGCCCTCACCGGCATGCTCGGCAGTGATGTTCGCGAGAACATCCTGGGTATTGCCGAAGTGCGAGATGTGTTCCGTTCGCCGAAGTTTGGCGCGGTCGCTGGTTGCATGGTGCTCGAAGGTGTTGTGCACCGTAACCGTCCGATCCGCGTACTGCGTGAAGACGTGGTGATCTTCGAAGGCGAGCTCGAGTCTCTGCGCCGCTTCAAGGACGATATGTCCGAAGTCCGTGCCGGCATGGAATGCGGTATCGGTGTGAAGAGCTACAACGACGTTAAAGTCGGTGACAAGATCGAAGTGTTCGAGAAGATCCAAGTGGCTCGTAGCCTCTAAGCACGAGCTGTTATATGCAACGCCCGGTCCGGCTTCCGCCTGGCCGGGCGTTTGCCGCTTTCAGACCGCCTGGGTTTTGCCCGCGCGGAGAGTGACAGGCTAGAAGTGATAGGTGTAGAGCAGCATGGCAAAAGAATATAGCCGTACCCAACGCATCGGCGATCAGATGCAGCGCGAGTTGGCGCAGCTTATCCGTCGCGAAATCAAAGACCCACGCGTAGGCCTGGTGACCATCACCGCCGTCGAGGTGAGTCGTGATGTTGGCCATGCGAAGATTTTCATTACCGTGATGGGCCAGGACAGCGCTGAAGACATTGCGCAGAACATCAAGGTGCTCAACGACGCCGCCGGCTTCCTGCGCATGCAGTTGGCTCGGGCGATGAAGCTGCGCAGCGTGCCGCAACTGCATTTCCACTACGACGAAAGCGTAATGCGCGGGGCGCACCTGTCGGCGTTGATCGAGCGTGCAGTGGCGGAGGACGGCCAGCATCCTGAGAGCGACGCTGCGGTGGAGGCCGGCACCGAGGTCAAGGCCGAGGTCAAGGAGTAAAGGCGTGGCTCAGGTTAAGCGTATTCGACGTAACGTCAGCGGCATCATCCTGCTCGACAAGCCTAAGGGTTTTAGTTCCAACGCGGCACTACAGAAGGTTCGTTGGCTGCTGAATGCCGAGAAAGCCGGGCATACCGGCAGTCTTGATCCGCTGGCCACTGGCGTCTTGCCGTTGTGCTTCGGTGAGGCGACCAAGTTCTCGCAATATCTGCTCGATGCCGACAAAGGCTACGAGACCGTCATGCAGTTGGGGGTCACCACCACTACTGCCGATGCGGAAGGTGAAGTGCTGGAGCGTCGTGAAGTGACCGTTGGTCGCGCCGATATTGAGGCTGTTTTACCGCGTTTTCGTGGAGAAATCAGTCAGATACCGCCGATGTACTCGGCGCTCAAGCGTGATGGACAACCGCTCTACAAGCTGGCACGAGCTGGCGAGGTAGTGGAGCGCGAAGCGCGTTCTGTTACTATTGCGCGCCTGGAATTGCTGGCCTTCGAGTCAACGCAAGCGCGACTGGCAGTAGCCTGTAGCAAAGGCACCTATATCCGCACACTGGTTGAAGATATTGGCCAGATTCTGGGGTGTGGTGCTCACGTTGCAGAGTTACGGCGTACTCAGGCCGGTCCTTTCAGCCTGGCCCAGACGGTTAGCTTGGAAGAGTTGGAACAGGCTCATGCCGAAGGCGGTAACGAGGCGGTCGATCAGTTTTTGCAGCCGTCGGATAGCGGGCTCGAGCACTGGCCACTGTTGCAGTTCTCGGAACACAGTGCGTTTTATTGGCTGCATGGGCAGCCGGTACGTGCCCCGGATGCGCCGAAGTTCGGCATGGTCAGGGTGCAAGATCACAAGGGTCGCTTCATCGGTATTGGTGAAGTGAGCGAAGACGGGCGCATCGCGCCGCGTCGATTGATTCGGTCAGAATGACCGAACGAGGGTGGCTGTTAATAGGCACGGTCACATCTCACTTTTAAATACGAGGATTTGTCCTCGGCCTATTACCTCAGAGGAAAGCCCATCATGGCACTGAGCGTTGAAGAGAAAGCCCAAATCGTAACTGACTACCAGCAAGCTGTAGGCGACACCGGTTCTCCGGAAGTGCAAGTTGCACTGCTGACCGCCAACATCAACAAGCTGCAAGGTCACTTCAAGGCCAACGGTAAAGACCACCACTCGCGTCGTGGCCTGATCCGTATGGTAAACCAGCGTCGTAAGCTGCTGGATTACCTGAAGGGTAAGGACACCACTCGTTACAGCGCCCTGATTGGTCGCCTGGGTCTGCGTCGCTAATACCGACGTTGCTAGAGGTTGGTTGTTTGTGGCTATTTGTTGGGCCTGCCGTTATAGGGCGCCCCGGTGAGTAGTTGCAGGCTTCCAGCCTCAAGTTTTATCTGGACAACCCGCGGGTCCGAATCCCGCCGTTGCCCACAAATTTTGCAAGACACAGATTTCCCCAAGGCAAAAAGAAGGTAACAACACCGTGAACCCGGTAATCAAGAAATTCCAGTTCGGTCAATCGACCGTCACCCTCGAGACTGGCCGCATCGCCCGTCAAGCCTCAGGCGCAGTATTGGTCACCGTTGACGACGACGTCAGCGTATTGGTGACTGTGGTTGGCGCCAAGCAGGCTGACCCGAGCAAGGGCTTCTTCCCGCTTTCCGTGCATTACCAAGAGAAAACCTACGCTGCCGGCAAGATTCCTGGTGGCTTCTTCAAGCGTGAGGCGCGCCCGTCCGAGAAAGAGACACTGACTTCGCGTCTGATCGACCGTCCGATCCGTCCGCTGTTCCCAGAAGGCTTCATGAACGAAGTGCAGGTCATCTGTACCGTCGTGTCGACCAGCAAGAAAACCGATCCGGACGTAGCTGCCATGATCGGCACCTCGGCCGCTCTGGCCATCTCCGGTATTCCTTTCGAAGGCCCGATTGGCGCCGCTCGCGTAGCGTTCCATGAAAGCACCGGTTACCTGTTGAACCCGACTTACGAGCAACTCAAGGCTTCCAGCCTGGACATGGTCGTAGCCGGTACTGCCGACGCAGTGCTGATGGTTGAGTCGGAAGCTAAAGAACTGACCGAAGACCAGATGCTGGGTGCGGTGCTGTTCGCCCACGACGAGTTCCAGGCTGTGATCAAGGCTGTTGCCGAGTTGGCTGCCGAAGTGGGCAAGCCGACCTGGGACTGGAAAGCACAAGCCAAGAACACCGTGCTGCTCGACGCCATCCGCGCCGAATTCGGTGAAGCGATCTCCCAGGCCTACACCATCACCGTCAAGCATGAGCGTTATGGTCGTCTCGGCGAGCTGCGTGATCAGGTGGTTGCGAAGCTCTCCGGCGCTGAAGGCCAGCCTTCCGCTGGTGAAGTCAAAGAGGCTTTTGGCGAAATCGAATACCGCACCGTACGCGAGAATATCGTTAACGGCAAACCGCGTATCGATGGCCGCGACACCCGCACTGTTCGCCCACTTAACATTGAAGTTGGCGTACTGAGCAAGACTCACGGTTCGGCCCTGTTCACCCGTGGCGAAACCCAGGCTCTGGTAGTTGCAACCCTGGGTACTGCCCGTGACGCACAGCTGCTCGACACCCTCGAAGGCGAGCGCAAAGACCCCTTCATGCTGCACTACAACTTCCCTCCCTACTCGGTGGGTGAGTGCGGTCGTATGGGTGGCGCCGGTCGCCGCGAAATCGGTCACGGCCGTCTGGCTCGTCGCAGTGTGCAGGCTATGTTGCCGGCGGCTGACGTGTTCCCCTACACCATCCGTGTAGTCTCGGAAATCACCGAATCCAACGGTTCCAGCTCCATGGCTTCCGTGTGCGGTGCTTCCCTGGCGCTGATGGACGCTGGTGTGCCGATGAAGGCGCCGGTTGCCGGTATCGCCATGGGTCTGGTGAAAGAAGGCGAGAAGTTCGCCATCCTGACCGACATCCTGGGTGATGAAGACCACCTCGGCGACATGGACTTCAAGGTAGCCGGTACCGCTAAAGGCGTTACCGCGCTGCAGATGGACATCAAGATCAATGGCATCACCGAAGAAATCATGGAGATCGCTCTGGGCCAAGCCCTGGAAGCTCGCCTGAACATCCTCGGCCAGATGAACCAGGTGATCGCTCAGTCGCGCACCGAGCTGTCGGCTAATGCTCCGACCATGATCGCGATGAAGATCGATCAGGACAAAATCCGCGACGTCATCGGCAAGGGTGGCGCTACCATCCGCGCTATTTGCGAAGAGACCAAGGCTTCGATCGATATCGAAGACGACGGCAGCATCAAGATCTTCGGTGAAACCAAGGAAGCTGCAGAGGCCGCGCGTCAGCGCGTACTGGGCATCACCGCGGAAGCCGAGATCGGCAAGATCTACGTCGGCAAGGTTGAGCGCATCGTCGACTTCGGCGCATTCGTCAACATCCTGCCAGGCAAAGACGGCTTGGTGCACATCTCGATGCTGAGCGATCAACGTGTCGAGAAAGTCACCGACGTGCTGAAAGAAGGTCAGGAAGTCAAAGTTCTGGTCCTCGACGTGGACAACCGCGGCCGTATCAAGCTGTCGATCAAAGACGTAGCAGCAGCCGAGGCTTCGGGCGTTTAATCTCGAACTTCGCGAATGCTGATGAAGAGGGCCCTTGCGGGCCCTCTTTTTTTGCCTGGAGAATAGGCATCGCTCGCTGTGCTCGACAAGGAATGCTCTGCTCATGGATAAGACTCTTTGCCACTATCACCCGGCTCAGCCTGCCACCTGGCACTGCATGCCCTGCCAGCGCCCCTTTGGCGATTGCTGTATCCCGCTGAATGCCGATGCTCCAGATGAAACGCCAGCCTGTCCTTTATGTCGCGGCAAGCTCAACTTCCTTGGGGCAGCAAACAGTGCGCAACCCTTCTGGGAGCGCATCCCGCGTTTTTTCGGCTATGGCTTGCAAGCGGGGCCTTTGGCCTTTAGTGCGGTACTGGCGCTGGCCAGCCTGTTCATGCCGCGTTCGCTATTGCTTTGGTTCGTGCTGCTCAGCATCGCCACCAAATATTTCTACAGCGTGATCGAGGCCAACAGCCTGGCGCTAAAAGAGGCGCCGAGTCTGCTAAGCGCCTTTGTCGGCGAGGGTTTCGGGCTGTTTTTCAAGCAACTGGTGGTGTTTGTCCTGTCTTTCGCTGCGCTTTGGTTGGCCGCTGACTTCGACAGTGAGGCGCTCTACTGGGTGGTCAATATCGGCCTGCTGCTAGTGCTGCCGGCCAGCATCATCCGCCTGGCTTTGGATAAGACCTTGAGTGCGGCGTTAAGCCCGGATGAGGTGGGGCAGGTGATCAAGGCGATGGGCTGGCGCTACCTGA
>JBOICE010000132.1:0-4532 GCA_050739815.1 Pseudomonas sp.
CTACTCAGCGTGAGCAGCAGGTGCAAAGGTCATGTCAACGCGGCGGCACTCAAGCTAGGCTAGTGGTCTTTCTCAGCCTACCGGTGCCAGCATGACCAACGAACAGTCGGATACACCGCCCAGCGTAGAGCCGCTGAACAGCGTCGAAGCCCGCATCCTTGGCTGCTTGATCGAGAAGCAGGCCACCACGCCGGAAGTTTATCCGCTGACCCTCAACGCGCTGGTCATCGCCTGCAACCAGAAAACCAGCCGTGAACCTGTGATGAACCTCAGCCCCGGCCAGGTCGGGCAGAGCCTGCGCAGCCTGGAAACCCGTGGTTTGGCGCGGCTGGTCATGGGGAGTCGGGCCGATCGCTGGGAGCAGCGAGCGGATAAAGCCCTGGAGTTGGTTCCTGCCCAAGTGATCCTGATTGGCCTGCTGCTCTTGCGTGGCCCACAAACCATCAACGAACTGCTCACCCGCAGTAATCGCATGCACGATTTCGAAGACGCCGAGCAGCTGCAACACCAGCTCGAGCGTTTGCAGACACGCGGCCTGACCAGCCAACTGCCGCGCCAGTCGGGTCAACGCGAGGATCGCTACATGCACCTACTGGGCGACCCGGCGGATCTCACCACCGCCATGGTGACAGGGCACGTCAAGGTCGATAGAGCGGAGGGCGCCACGCCATCCGACTCTCGTCTGGAAGAGCTGGAAGCACGGGTGGCAGCGTTGGAGGAGCGCCTGGCCAGGCTGGAGTAGATCCCTCTAAGAAAGTGAGCCGCTCAGCGCGTGTTGCGCTGCTCGGCTAAACGCGCGGCCAAGGCTTCCAGTTCAGGAATCGCGATATCCGGTAGCTGACGCAGTACCCCTTGGATCAGGCGCATCTGGCGGATAAAGCGCCGGCATTTCCAGCAGATCGCCAAATGGGTGCGCACCGCTATCCGCTCGCGAAAGCTCAGTTGCCCATCGAGATAATCGCTGGAATTTGCCACCAACTCCTTGCAGCTCAGCACTGGCCTGTCTCCTCGAAATGCTCAAGGGTGGCAAACACCTTCAACCTGGCTCGGTGCAGCAGTACCCGGACATTGGAGAGCGATATCTCCAAAAGATTACAGATCTCATCCAACTCGAGGCCCTGACGCTCGCGCAGCAGCAACACACTGCCCTGCAACTCGGAAAGACTGTTCAAGGTTTTTTCCAGGCAGTCGCGCAACTCGTCCTCGGTCAACAAGGCTTCCGGCGAGTCCTGATGCCAGGCATAGGGCGCCACCAACCAATGGCCGTCTTCGGCAAACCGCGAGTCATCGATGGTGCCGTGCGGTGCCGGCAGATCATCCAGCAACACCTCGCGGCGATTCTGCTTGAGCCGGCTCTTGGCGGTATTGGCGGTGATGGTCAGCAACCAGGTCTTCAGGCTGGAACGGCTTTGAAAACCGTCCAGGCTACGGACCACGGCGAGCCAGGCGTCCTGCACCACCTCATCGGCGTTGCGGCTGCCGACTATGGCATAGGCCACCGCCCGCATAGCGCCCTGGTAGGCCGCGACCAACTCACGGAACGCCTGCTGCTCGCCGGCCAACAGGCGCGGCAGCAGGTCGCTGTCGAGCGGCGGGCTCATCAGTGTTTACGAAGGATCACGCTGCCGATGGAATAACCGGCGCCGAAGGAGCTGAGTACCCCCAACGCACCGCTCGGCAGGTCATCCTGATGCTTGTGAAAAGCGATGACCGAGCCGGCCGAACTGGTGTTGGCATAGGTATCGAGAATCACCGGAGCCTCATGCGCCTCCGCGTCACGGCCAAGCAGCTTCTTGGTAATCAGCAGGTTCATGCTGAGGTTGGCCTGGTGCAGCCAGAAGCGTTTGACGTCGGAGACATTGATGCTGTTCTCGCTCAGGTGCGTACCGACCAGCTCGGCGACCATCGGGCAGACATCCTTGAACACCTTGCGGCCTTCTTGCACGAACAACTTGTCCGGCGCGCCGATGCCCTCTTCCGCCGCGCGGTTGAGGAAGCCGAAGTTGTTGCGGATGTTATTGGAGAACTGGGTCAGCAACTTGGTACTGACCACATCGAACTGATGCTTGGAGGTAGCCAGATCGGCGCGTTCCACCAGCACGGCGGTGGCGGCATCGCCGAAAATGAAATGACTGTCGCGGTCGCGGAAGTTCAGGTGACCGGTGCAGATTTCCGGGCTGACCACCAACAGTGCACGGGCTTGGCCAAGTTGCACGCTGTTGGTCGCTGCCTGAATCCCGAAAGTGGCGGATGAACAGGCCACGTTCATGTCATAAGCAAAGCCCTGAATACCCAGCGCCGCTTGCACTTCGATGGCCACCGCCGGGTAAGCGCGTTGCAAATTCGAGCAGGCGACGATTACGCCATCGACGTCCGCTGCGGTTTTGCCGGCCCGCGCCAGCGCTTGTTCCGCTGCGCCGACCGCCATCTGGCAGAGGATGCCCCACTCGTCGTTGGAACGTTCCGGAATCCGTGGCGTCATGCGCTGCGGATCGAGAATGCCGGCCTTGTCCATCACAAAGCGGCTCTTGATGCCCGAAGCCTTTTCGATAAAGGCACTGCTGGACTCATTCAACGGCTCCAGCTCACCCCGCTCGATGGCCGCCGCATTCTCGGCGTTGAATTGCCGGACATAGGTATTGAAGGATTCCACCAGCTCATCGTTAGAGATGCTATTCGCCGGGGTGTACAGGCCGGTACCGCTGATGACGACGTTATACACGGTCGTTCCTCTTGAAAGCTTATTGATCGGAATGGCGGCTATTGTGCCCCAAAATAGTGAAAAACCCCCAGACTTCCAGCCTGACGTTCGTCTGGGCATTATCGACGGCGGCTTTGGCTGAATAGTCGTGCCGAACAACAAAATGAGGCGAGCATCATGGGTTCCACAGTCCAGATCAATGCAACGGACGGTAGTGGCCAATTCAGCGCCTAACTAGCCTTACCGGAGAGCGGCAAGGCCCCAGGGATCGCCCTTCCAACAACTGATGCAGCAAGGCGGATAAGAGTTTCCAGACTATCCGTCCTGCCGTTCCTCAACGTTCAGCCCTCCACCAGGCTCCATTGCTTACTCAGGCGCTTATCCGAGACCGGCAACTTGGTGCCCAACTGCTGGGCGAACAACGAGACCCGATACTCCTCCAACATCCAGCGATAGAGCACGAGCTGCGGATCGCGCTTGCCTTCCTGCGCATGCTTGGCGGCGCGCGCCTGGTACTGCACCCACAACCCTGCCAGCTCGCCACTCCAGACTCGGTCTCTTTGTAGTTGCGCGGAAAGTTTGTCGAAGCGCTGCTCGATGGCTTTCAAATAGCGCGGCAACTCCTTCAGCCACTCCGCCGGCGTTTCGCGGACGAACCCCGGATAGACCAGATTAGCCAGCTGCTGCTTGATGTCGTTGAGCGCCACCGCCTGGGCCAGGTCGATCTTGCCCTTGAAACGTTTCTGCAAGGCGTGCCAGAGCTTGAGGATGTCCAGAGTCAGCCGGGCCAGGCGCTCGGCATGTTCGGTCCAGGCGCCGCGTTTCTGCTCGGCCAACGCCGCCAAGCCAATGCCATCGCGCGGCAAGTTGCTTTCGCCGTCCAGCACACAGCTGTCCAGACTCGCCAACAGGATGTCTTCGACCAACGCCTCGACCCGCCCCAGCTCACGGTGCAACAGGCCCAAGTCGGTCAGCCCCGGCAGCTTGCCACGCAGGAACTTGGCCGGCTCGGCCAGCTGTTGTAGCAGCAAACGCTGCAAGGCTCGGCGATGCTGATACTCGGCCTCGGCGTGGGTCGGAAAACGCCCCTCCTTGACCGTCCCGCCCTCTTCCACCAGCGCCGGATACACCGTCATCGACAGCCCGGCAATCTTCTGCTGGGTTTGCTCGGCCACCGCAGCAAACACCTTGGCCTCTACCGGGCGCTGTTCCTTTTCTGTGCGTGGTATCGCCAAAGCCGCTTGGCTGGCCTCGGCGAAACGCGCCGTCAGTTCCGCCAGATCACGGCCTTCGCCGAGGAACTTTCCTTGGGCATCGACCACTTCCAGGTTCATCTTCAGGTGACTGTCCAACTGCACCGCGGCCTCGGCCCAGGCCTCGTCGCTGACGCGCACGCCGGTCATCCTTAGTAACTCGCGAGCGAGCGCTTCCGGCAACGAGCTCTCGGCGAAACCGATGCGTTGCAGTGCGGCTTTGACGAAGTCCGGCACCGGCACGAAATTCTTGCGGATGGCTTTCGGCAGGTTGCGCACCAGGGCGATGCACTTGGCTTCCAGTAGGCCCGGCACCAGCCACTGCAGACGCTCTGTGTGTAATTGCGGCAACAACGGCGCCGGCACCCGCAGGGTCACACCATCGCGCGGGTGATTGGGTTCGAAGTGGTAAGCCAGCGGCAGCTCCAGTTCGCCCAGGCGCAGGGTGTCTGGGTAGTGCGCGGCGGTGACTTCGCTGGCTTCACGCGCCAGCACATCTTCCTCGCGCATGATCAACAGTTGCGGGTTCTTCGCGCTCTCGGTTTTGTACCAGCTCTCGAAGGTCGCGGCCTGATGAA
>JBOICE010000133.1:0-28716 GCA_050739815.1 Pseudomonas sp.
GAGCGGCCGGCCCATCGATACGGACGGTGACAGTGCGCAGGTGCACGGGCTCACCCGGCGTGATCGAAATGATCAGGCGCGGGCTCCTGGCGCTTTTGACTTCACTGTCGATCTGCGCCTGGTAATAGCCCAGCGCCTCTGCGGCCTTGCGCGCCTGCGCCTCGGCCCCACGCTGGAAGCGCTGCAAGGCAGCCTCATCGCGGTCGCCGACGCCGCCGACATAGCCTTCGACATTGGCTTTGAGCGCTGAATTGGCCGGCTTGATTTGCACATCCAACAGGCTTTGCGCCATAGCCGCCGAGCCGATGGTCAGGAGCACAATCGACAGCCGGATCTTTCCTTGAAAACTCATAGCCGCGGATGCTAACACGAGCCGAGCGGCATTCTAGAGGGGCTTACTGCCCCCCTGAGAAGCATTCAGGCGTTGGCCGCCGCGGCCACTTGCGGGTTGGGATGAAAGAACACATGCTCGATGACCGGCCCGACCGCCACTTCACCGATCTCCTCGTAACCCTGGCGCTTGTAGAACTCCAGGTAACGCGGATTGCCGGTATCCAGCACTACGCCTTGTGAGCCGGCATCCGTTGCACACCAGTTGTGCAGCGCTTCGAGCAGCTGCTCACCGAGATGTTTGCCCTGAAACTCCGGGTGCACGCCCAGCAGCGGCAACACGTGATAAGGCCCCGGAGGCAGGCAGGCGAGCACCGCATTGTGATACTCCAGATAGCGCTTGGTGCAGCGCAAACCTGTGGTCAGCAACATGCGCAACCGCCAGCCCCAACTTTCGGTGATATCCAGCCGCCGCTGTGGCGGCGCAATCAGCGCGAGGGCTACCAGGCGGTCATTAATCAACAGGCCAATAGCCGGCAGGTTCTCAGAGAAATGCTGCTGTACCAGTTCGCGCATGGTGGCCCGCACGCGCTGGTCGTAGCCAGGGCGCTCAGACTCGAACAGATAGCCAAAGGTCGGTTCGTGGCGGTAGGCGTGGTACAGCAGCGAGCGGGCTTCGCTGATGAAGCTGCTAGTGAGCAGTCGAACTTCGGCGGGTGCAACGACAACGGACGATGCAGGCATGCACTGTGACCTCTTATTGTTATGCGGTGCCCCTTGTTATGTGGGGCCCATCCCCACGGTAGCACCGCACCGTCAGGGCTGCCAGATGACTGGCCGCGCGGTCGAACAATCGGCTAGCATCGCAGGCTCTCAGGATAGAAGCCCAGGACTCGCCGCTCATGAAGATCGTCTCCTTCAATATCAACGGCCTGCGTGCCCGCCCACATCAACTGGCGGCGCTGATCGAAAAGCATCGGCCGGACGTGATCGGTCTGCAAGAAACCAAAGTCTCTGACGAGCAGTTCCCGCTGGCCGACGTCGAGGCCCTCGGTTACCAGGTGCATTACCACGGCCAGAAGGGCCACTACGGTGTTGCCCTGCTCTCGCGTCAAACACCACTCGCGCTGCATAAAGGCTTTCCCGGCGATGCCGAGGATGCGCAACGGCGCTTTATCTGGGGCAGCTTCGCCGACGCCAGTGGCCAGCCGGTTACCGTGATGAACGGCTACTTCCCGCAGGGTGAAAACCGCGACCACCCGATCAAATTCCCAGCCAAGCAGCGCTTCTACGCTGATTTGCAAACCCTGCTGGAAAGCCAGTTCCAACCCAGCCAGCCGTTGGTTGTCATGGGCGATATCAACATATCCCCGGAAGACTGCGACATCGGCATCGGCGAGGAGAACCGCAAGCGCTGGCTGAAGACCGGCAAATGCAGCTTCCTGCCGGAAGAGCGTGAGTGGTTGGCCATCCTGAAGAACTGGGGGTTGGTTGACAGCTTTCGTCAGCTCTACCCGGATGTGAGCGATCGTTTCAGTTGGTTCGATTACCGCAGCCGTGGCTTCGAAGACGAGCCGAAACGTGGCCTGCGTATCGATGTGATCTTGGCCTCGAACGCGTTGCAGCCACGGATCAAGGCCGCTGGCGTGGACTACGAGCTACGCGCCATGGAGAAACCCTCCGACCACGCGCCGATCTGGCTGGAACTGGGCTAAGCGAGCTAGTTGGGCTGGACGAACAAGGGTGATACCGAACAAAGAAGGGCCGCTCATCGAGCGGCCCTTCTTTGTTCGAGTGGTCCGAGAAATCAGACCAGCGCAGGCTTGCCTTCTCGCAGGCCGCCTGCCGACCTGAGCTAAGGTTAGATAGACCAGCCTATCCCCCTGGGGGACCACTATGGAGCCGAAACCCGGCGGGCAACGTTTCTGTCTCTATACGCCAGAGCAACTCGATAGCGTCATGGAGGCGATGGCCAGGCAGACAATCGCCCTGCTCTCCCCTCGGCGGCAAACGCTACTGATCGGCATTCTGAGGCGCGGCGAGCCGTTGGCGCGCATGCTGCAACAGCGCCTGGTGCAACAGTTCGGGTTGCCCGAGTTAGCGCTCTACCCGCTGAAACTGAAGCGCTACGCCGATGACCTGACGCTGTTGCATGCCAACACCGCGCTGACCGAAAACCCGCTATTGGCCACGCTGGATCTAGCCCGCACCTGCCTGCTGCTGGTCGACGACGTCTTGTATGAGGGCCACTCCCTGTTGCGCGCGAGCAGCTACCTGGCGCAACTGGGCGCCAACGAGATCCGCACTGCGGTCCTGGTGGATCGCTGCGTGTGCAAACAGCCGATACGGGCCGACATCACCGGGGTACACCTCCAGGTGGCACCTGGCGATATCATCGAATGCAATGTCCCCCCCTACGAGGCGGAGTTTCGTATCGATGTGCTGCGGCTCGCCCCTCATTCGGGTTGAGCCTGCAGGTGGTTCAGCAACCAGCTGCCGGCCAGTTCGGCGACCAGCTCGAGCTTGCCCGGCTCTTCGAACAGATGGCTCGCGCCCGGCACTATCTCCAGGTGCTGCGGGCCTTTCAGCTGCCGGGCGGACTCGCGGTTCAGCGCCAGCACGCTGTCATCCAACTCGCCAACGATCAGCAGAGTGGGTGCCTTGACCCGTTGCAGTGCCGGCCCGGCCAGATCGGTGCGGCCACCGCGTGAAACCACCGCTGCGACATCGCTCGCCCGCTCCGCAGCCGCCTTCAGGGCCGCGGCGGCGCCGGTACTGGCGCCGAACAGACCGATCGGCAACCGGCGTAACTCGTCATCGCCGCGCAGGTGGTCGATCGCGGCTACCAGCCGCCGCGTCAACAGCGCGATATCGAACCGAAACTCGCGGCTGAGCATATCGATGCGATGCTCGTCCTCGGTCAACAGATCGAGGAGCAGCGTGGCAAGGCCAAGGTGATTGAGGTAATCCGCCACCATTCGATTGCGCGGGCTGAACCTGCTGCTCCCGCTGCCATGGGCGAACAGTACGATTGCGCTGGCGTCGGCCGGCAAGGCCAGGTCGGCTTCCAACTCGGCATCCGCCAGGGGCAAGCTCAGGCTCCGGTGTTGCAGCCACTGTTTCTGGTTCATGTCGACAGGCTCCAATTCGGGGAACTCCTTGCAAGTCAGCCTGGCTTGTTCGGAACGCCCCCAGTCCACTACAGGCCCCGCCTTGGCTCACGACAAACCCAAGACTCGGGTCTTTGATTCGTAGGCGGAGCATCCCTCCACCACTGCGCACTACGGCCTGTTACCCGGCACTCCGCCCGACCGCTCGCGCAAGGCTAATGCACAGCGTCACGCTGTTCCCGCCACCAAGCCTGGCTCAGCAAGTCCTTCACCTCCTGATCGGTGGTCTGGGCAAAATCGAGGTACCACTGGCCAATGGAAAAGAAGGGCTCCGGGGCAAGCGGACAGATCACTTGATCGACCAAAGGGCGCAGCATCGCCAGCGTTTCCACAGGCGCGACCGGTACGGCGACTACGATGCGCGCCGGCGCCTGCTGGCGTACCGCTGCAATCGCCGCTCGCATGGTGGCGCCGGTCGCCAGTCCGTCATCGACCAGTATCACCCGCTGCCCGGCCAAGGCTGGCGCGGGACGTTCGCCCCGATAGGCCAGATCACGGCGCTGCAGCTCCAGAACTTCCTCTTGCGCGACCGCTTCGATGGTCGCCGAGGGTATGTGCAGGTGACGGATGACATCATCGTTCAACACCTGCACGCCACCGCTGGCAATCGCGCCCATCGCCAGCTCCTTATGGCCGGGCGTGCCTAGTTTGCGCACCAGCATCAAATCCAGCCGCAGGGCCAGGGCGCTGGCAATTTCATAGGCGACCGGCACGCCGCCCCGCGGCAAGGCCAACACGATCACATCGGCCTGCTCACGCCACGCCGTCAACGCAGCGGCCAGGGTCTGACCCGCCTCCACCCGGTCACGAAACGGAATATCCCACTTCATGGCTTCGGCTCCTGAGCACCCACACCTCTAACTATGCGCCTGGATTTCGCTGTTTGCCTTGCCCTCTATCGGTTTCTCAGCGGCAACAAGGCCCTGCGCTGTCACGAAAGCGCCATGGATTCGTCTTATTCTGCGCGGCACTGTCCTCTTACCCATATAAGGTGCTTGCCGCATGCCGCGCGCCCTGGCTATTCAAGAACGCGATACCTGGAGTCGTACTGCAACTTTCCTGCTACTGGGCTTCATCTGCTATGCCCTGCCCTGGTCGGTGTTCGCCGCCCTGCCGATTCCGCCAGAGGGCACGCCGGCGCTGCGCATCCAGGGTTCCAACACCATTGGCGCCAAGCTCGGCCCGGCGCTGGTCAAGGGCTTGCTGGAGCAACAAGGCCTGCGGGCTATCCGCCAGGAAGCCACGGAGACGGAAAACGAGCAGCGAGTAATCGGCCAAACCACCGACGGCCGCAGCGTCATCATCGATGTCGCCGCCCATGGTTCAGGGACTGGTTTTGTTGCCTTGAAAGACGGCAGCGCCGAGCTGGCCGCCTCCTCGCGACCGATCAAGGACAGCGAGGCACAGGAACTGGCCGCACTCGGCGATCTGAAAAGCCGCAGCGCCGAGCAAGTGATTGCCATCGATGGGCTGGCGATCATCCTCCACCCGAGCAACCCTCTCGCCGCGCTGAGCACCGAACAACTGGCGCAGATCTTCGCGGGCGAGGTGAAAACCTGGGAAGCGCTGGGTGGGCGCGGCGGACCGATCCACCTGTACGCCCGCGACGACAACTCCGGCACCTACGACACCTTCAAAGAACTGGTGCTGGCCGCCCATGGCAAAATCCTGGGGGCGGGCGCCAAGCGCTATGAGTCCAGCGAGCAACTGTCCGATGCGGTCAGCCAGGATGCACAAGGCATTGGTTTTATCGGCCTGCCCTACATTCGCCAAGCCAAAGCGGTGGCGATTGCCGATGGTGAGTCGCAGGCGATGCCGCCTTCCACCAGCCTGATCGCCACCGAAGACTATCCGCTGTCGCGCCGGCTGTTCTTCTATAACCAGCCCAAGGTACAAAACCCCTGGGCACAGGCGCTGGTGCAGTTCGCCCACAGCCCGCGGGGCCAAGCCATCGTCGCGCAAACCGGCTTTATCGCGCAGACGGTGCAAGCCATCAACGTTGCGCCGACCCCGGAAATGCCCCAGAGCTACCAGCAACTGGCCCGCGATGCACAGCGGCTGTCGGTCAACTTCCGCTTCCAGGAAGGCAGCGCCACCCTCGACAACAAGGCCCAACGCGATCTGGAGCGGGTACTGGATTACCTGAAAAGCCAGGACAAGCTGCACCGGCAAGTGGTGCTGATTGGCTTCGGTGACCCTAAAGCCGATGCGGCCCGCGCTGCGTTGCTGTCAAAACTGCGCGCAATGACCGTACGCCGCGAACTGGCCAAGCAAGGGGTGATCTTCCGTGACATCACCGGCCTCGGTGACGAGCTGCCAGTGGCCGCGAATAACGCGGAAAACGGCCGGATCAAAAACCGCCGGGTCGAAGTCTGGGTCTACTGATTCGAACCAACAAAAAAGGCGCCCCGCTCTTACGAGTCGGGCGCCTTGCTTTCAAGCCGCGATTGCCGGTGCAGTGCGCCGAATCCGCGAGCACCCACTAATCGTCATCGGCAAGATTCCCCCCTATTCTCTCTTCGCGTAACCTCCTGCCTACTGACAGGCAGTGCTCAGCTGTCTTCGCTGAAGAACCGACAGCCGCCAGGGCAGAATCAGGAGTGAGTGTCGATGCCGGATGTGCAAGTCGAAAACCTGGAGCAGCATGGTCGTATGCTCTGGCAGGTGCGCCTGGGGCGGCGCGGCGTGACCTTTCAAGAAGAACTGGCAGCCCGAACCTTCGCCGCACAGTTGCATCAGCGCCTGAGTTGGTTGCGCGCACAAGCGGCCGAAGACGGAGGTGATGCGGACCGTCAGCCCTCCTGATCCAGCCCCCAGAAACGACAAGGCCCGCATCTGCGGGCCTTGTCGTCTTACAGCAGCTTAGTGGCTGCTTTTAAGCATCTCTTTCGGCACGTATTTGCCGATTTCGAACTTACCGATCGCCGCGCGGTGTACTTCGTCCGGGCCGTCGGCCAGGCGCAGGGTGCGCTGCATCGCATACATATAAGCCAGCGGGAAGTCGTTGGAAACGCCAGCGCCACCGTGGATCTGAATCGCCCGGTCGATCACCCGCAGGGCCACGTTCGGCGCCACGACTTTGATCTGCGCGATCTCGCTCTTGGCGACCTTGTTGCCGACGGTATCCATCATGTACGCCGCTTTCAGGGTCAGCAGACGGGCCATGTCGATTTCCATCCGCGAATCGGCGATCTTGTCGACGTTACCGCCCAGGCGCGCCAGGGGCTTGCCGAACGCGGTACGGCTAACGGAGCGTTTGCACATCAACTCCAGCGCGCGCTCGGCCATGCCGATGGAACGCATGCAGTGGTGGATGCGGCCTGGGCCAAGACGGCCCTGGGCGATCTCGAAGCCACGGCCCTCACCTAGCAGCACGCTGTCGTACGGCACGCGAACGTTCTCGAACAGGACTTCGGCGTGGCCGTGCGGCGCATCGTCGTAGCCAAACACCGGCAACGGACGGACGATCTTCACGCCAGGCGCATCGGTCGGCACCAGAATCATCGAATGTTGCTGATGACGCGGCGCGTCCGGGTTGCTCAGGCCCATGAAGATCATGATCTTGCAGCGTGGGTCACAGGCGCCTGAAGTCCACCATTTGCGGCCGTTGATCACCCACTCATCACCCTCGCGTACTGCGCGGGCTTCCATGTTGGTGGCGTCGGATGACGCTACATCCGGCTCGGTCATGGCGAAGGCGGAGCGAATTTCGCCACGCAGCAACGGCTCCAGCCACTGCTGCTTCTGCGCCTCGTTGGCATAACGCACCAGCACTTCCATGTTGCCGGTATCCGGCGCGGAGCAGTTGAACGGCTCTGGGCCAAGCAGCGAGCGGCCCATGATTTCCGCCAGCGGTGCGTACTCCAGGTTAGTCAGGCCGGCACCCAGCTCGGATTCCGGCAGAAACAGGTTCCACAGGCCTTCGGCCTTAGCCTTGGCTTTCAGCTCCTCCATGATCGCGGTGGGTTGCCAGCGGTCACCTTCGGCTACTTGGCGCTCGAAAACCGCTTCGGCCGGATAGACATACGCATCCATAAACGCAGTCACGCGTTCACGCAGTTCTTGAACCTTGGGGGAATAGGCGAAATCCATTAGGAGCTACCTTCTGAACGGCTGATTTGATGTATGGGTGTGAGGTTGGAAATGATCCTAGAACAGCAACGAAGATTTATCTAACCTATTCTCAGCGTGTATAAACATTCATCACCGATATATGATCGGCTGATCCAGCTAACAACAGGAGCGCGTTCGGAATGAATTTAAACAAGGTCGATCTCAACCTTTTTATCGTCTTCGACGCCATCTACACCGAGGCCAACCTGACCCGCGCGGGGCAGATCGTCGGTATCACCCAACCCGCTGTTTCCAACGCCCTCGCCCGCCTGCGCGAGACCTTCAACGACCCCCTGTTCGTGCGAACCGCGCAAGGCATGGTGCCAACGCCAATGGCGCAGAACATTATCGGCCCGGTGCGCAATGCACTGTCGCTGCTGCGCGTTTCGGTGCAGGAAAGCCGCATTTTCAACCCGCTGCAAGCGAACAAGACCTATCGCATCAGCATGACCGACCTCACCGAAGAGGTGATTCTGCCGCCGCTGTTCCAACGTCTACGGCGCTTGGCTCCAACCGTACAAATCGAGAGTTTTCTTTCCAAGCGCCGGGAAACCACCAAAGAATTGGCCGCCGGCCGCCTCGACTTCGCCGTCGATGCTCCGCTGAACACCGACCCACAGGTACGCCACGTCAAGCTACTGGCAGACCGCTATGTTTGCGCCCTGCGCAAGGGGCACCCGTTGGCCAAGGATAAGCTCAGCCTGGACGAATACCTGTCGCTGACCCACATCCACATTTCCAGCCGCCGCAGTGGTCTCGGCTATGTCGACTTGACCCTGGGCAAGATGGGGATTCAGCGCAAGATCGCCCTGCGTTCGCAGCACTACCTAATGGCGTCGATGGTGATGCAGCAAACCGATATGGCCATGACCGTCCCCGAACGCTTCGCCCGCAGCCATGGTTTGCACTACGTCGGCCTGCCGGTAGATGTGCCGCCGGTGGAAACCCACCTTTATTGGCATGAAAGCACCGACCAGGACCCCGCCAACCGCTGGATGCGCGAGCAGATCATCGAGATTGCGCAGCAGGTAAGCGTGCAAGAGAAGCAGGCACAAGTCGCTCTGTGAAGGAATGAACTCTAACCCGTGGGAATGCCGGCAAACTCTATGACCAGAGTTGTCTAGTTCTGGGTAAAAAATTGCGGAGTGGGCGGTAGAAGCCCCACTCCGCAGTACCAGCTGGACTCGGTTCTGCTGTACGACCTCCTCAGCTCGCCAGGACGAAGTCGGCCTGGCTAATAGTGTTCGCATTGCTGACACCCACCAGACGGATCGAGTCCGTTTCGATCGTGACCAAGGTGTCAGCCCCCACATCCGTGATGGCCACCTTGGCTGCGAAGGTGGCGGCGGTGATCCCTAGCCCCGAGATGTCGAGCGAGTCCTGGCCGAAGATAAGGAGAAACGGCGTGGCCTGGAAGCTCTGGATCGAGTCGCTGCCGAAGCCGGCCGCGCTAAACACGAAGACATCGTTGCCACTGCTGGCGTTCATCGAGTCGTTGCCGGCACCGCCTGTGACCCTGTCGTTGCCGTTGCCGCCATCCAGCACGTCATTACCGGCTCCACCGTTTAGCGTGTCGTTGCCATCGCCGCCATTGAGCGTGTCATTGCCCACACCGCCCTGCATCAGGTTGTTCAGGCCATTACCGGTCACTACCGTAGCGTTCGTCCCCACCTGTTGGAAGTTCTCGACGTTGGCACCGAGGGTGAACGAACTGGCAGTCGAGAACACCGTGTCGGTGCCGCCGTTAGCCGCCTCGGTGAGGTTATCGCCGGCGCTGTCGACGTAGTAGCTGTCATTCCCGGCGCCACCGACCAGCGTGTCGTTGCCGAGGCCACCATTGAGGCTGTCGTTACCGGCGCCCCCGCTGATGGTGTTGGCCAGCGCATTGCCGATGCCGGTGAAGGCACCGCCGCCGGTGAAGGTGAGGTTCTCGACGTTGTTGCCGAGCGTGTAGCCCGACAGCGCGGTCTGAATCAGATCGGTACCAGCCCCTGCCGCCTCGATCACGACGTCTAGAACGTTGTCGACCACGTAGGTATCGTTGCCCGCGCCACCGGCCATAGTATCGGCGCCTGTGCCGCCGTTGAGCAGATCGCTACCCGCCCCGCCGTCCAGCGCGTCGTTGCCCTCCCCACCGTTCAGCGTGTCATTGCCGCCTTCGCCGAAGAGCAGGTCGTTGCCGGCCATGCCGTTGAGCGTGTCGTTACCATCGCGCCCTTGCAGGTTGTCGTCGTTCGCCGTGCCGGTGAGGGTGTCGTTAGCGGCGGTGCCGATGAGCAGATCGCCGACTGCCGCCGTTGCTGCGGAGATGACCTGCTGCAGGGTACCCCGGTCATCGGTGTAACTGACCACAACCCGCAACTGCTGATTGACCTGCGCCTGGGTGGGGGTGAAGGTCGCGCTGGTCGCGCCGACTATGTTGCTGAACGTCGTGCCGTTGCCCACTTGCCAGCGGTAGCTGAACACCGCGTTCGTGGTGCCGTCGGCATCGGCGATGGTTCCGGGCGAGGCCGTCAGCACCTGTCCCTCGGTCGGTGAGGTGTCGCTGATGGCGGGCAAGCCTGTGGGGGCGTCGTTGAGGTTGCTGACCGCCGCGGTCACTGCGGAGGTGACGGTCTCGGGATTGCCCAGACCATCAACGAAGGAGGCCAGCACGCGAAGCGCCAGACCGACCTGGGCATCGCCGGGCTGGAATGTCGGGCCATTGCCCACAGTGGTCCACACGCCGGGCGTGGTCTCGGCCTGCCAGGCATAGGTGATCGAAGCGTTATTAACACCATTCGGATCACTGAAGGCCGGTGATGCCGTCAGCAACTGATCTTCCGCGGGTGTCGTGTCGCTGATCAGCACGGTCCCCGTAGCCGGCCGGTTTACCAGCAGGAAGGACTGATCGGCGAATCTCAGTTCCTCGATGTTGCGCACCCGATCTGTGCCATCGGCCTGGGTGCCAGCTGTATGCGCGACTGTCCAGCTGCCATCGCCATTAGCGGTCAGCGCATAGTTCGCAAAAGCATCGGAGAACACCGCCGTGTCGAAGTCGTCTGTGACGGTGGTCGGGGTAAGGATCTCGCGGACAATCCGCAACTGGCCGGGATTGAGGGTGCCCGCGAACATAGCCGCCTGGAGCTCAGCCATGCTGTTGGCGCTGGCGATCTCGAGGTTAGGGTCGCCCGCACTCCGCACGCTTATCCGCACGTTCAGCCAGGCGTCGCCGTCGATGAGATCGTCGCCGCCGCGGCCCTCTATGAGGTCGCTGCCGTCGCCGCCGAGGAGGATGTTGCCGCCGCTGAACGACGCGACCCCAGCACCGAGCAGAGCCTGCAAACCGTCGATGAGCGCGATCTGCGCGGCGCTGTTGAGCGCATTGTTCTGCCCCGAGCTAGGGTCGAGCGCCGTCAGCGCCGCACTGTCGGTGTCATCGCCCCGCAGAATGTCGTTGTGGTGCCATCCCGACAGCCCCTCGACCAGGTCGAAGCGGTCGCGGATATTGTCAATATCCGGCGGCAGCAAGCCGGTAAAGAACAGGTCGGCATCGGCGGGCTGGGTATCGCCCTTATAGGTGACCCAGTCGAAACCGAGCATGCCCTCATGGCGCTCGATACCCCCGTCGCTGACCATGATGTCGTCGCCGGATTCAGCGTCGTAGTCGTCGTTGCCGCCGCCGCCGAAGATGACATCGTTGCCGAGCAAGGCGCTGTTCTGGAACGGGTTGCCGTTGTCACCCTGAAGCAGGTCGGCCTGGCCGCCACCCTCGATCCAGTCGTCGCCCTCGTTACCGAACACCGTGTCGGACGAGTCGCCGGCGAAGATGAAATCGTCGCCGCCGCCGCCGAAGGTCTCCTTCGGGTCTGCGCCGGCGACCACGAAGTCGTTGCCAAGGCCCGCGAGGATCAAGTCACCCAATCCGGGGCCGGCGCTGATGACGTCGTTGCCGGCGCCGCCCTTGATGTTGTCGATGCCGTTGAGGTCGGTGATGATGTCGTCGCCGTCGCCGCCGAGGATCGCGTCGTTGCCGTCGCCCCCCTCGAGTCGGTCGTTGCCGCCGTCCCCCCACAGCGTGTCGTCGCCCTCGCTGGCCCGCATCCTGTCGGCGCCTGCTGTCCCCCCCATGACTATGTGTTCTACCCCGGTGTACCTGATGGTGCCGTCGGGCATGCGAACGAGCAGCTGACTCTCATCCTGAAGTGTGCCGGGGTCGTCCAAAATTGCCCCGCTGGTTCCTAGATTGCCGACCTCGAAGGTGAATGCCGGTGTCGAGAACACGTCGAACGGCAGATGCTTCACATCCGGGAGGTTGCGCATGATTAGCTCGGAGAACGAGTTCTCTTCGAGCTGGGTGAGGAAGTTGAGACCCGCGGTGCGGGACAAGTAGTACAAGCGGTCGCCGTCCTGCAGCGCCTCCATCTGGGTCTCGAACACGAAGCTGAAGGTTGAACCGAGTAGCCCGCCGAATACCATCTGCTTCTCGGCGAGGCCGCCGATCCAGAAGTCGACCAGGTTCAGGCCGGTTTCCACGCCGGCCCAAACCCCGGTGCCGTTGAGGAAGTCGACACTGTCGGTCGGTGCACCGGCGCCGCCGGTGACTATCTCCAGGGCTGCGGCGCGCTTGTCGGCGAGCGTAGTCGCGGCGGTGATGGTCGAATGCGTGCCATAGGCCGCGATAAAGTTGATCAGCGATTCTGGATGCTTGATACCGAGCCCGAAGTCTGTCCAGCTCTCGTAGGGCTGCAGAGCGGAATTGCCGGTGTCCGCAAAGAACATACTGCGCGCCGCGTTGAGCGATGGAATGCCCGTGTCACGGCCGCGCGCGATGTTGATGCTGGCGAGGTCCAGCGGCAGGCCGAGCAGGTTGTTGCGCAGCGCATCGGTGACAAACTCGTCGATTTCGTTGCCGACCTGTCGGGTCATGCCGCGCACGATGGCGCCAGCCGCCACCGCGTCGGACACAGCGCCATTCGAATTGAACGCCAGCGGGTTAAGAAAGGCCTCAATCAGACCAATGTCGTTGCTGCTGCCGTCGGCATTGGTGCGTGCGACGGTCTCAGTCAGCATCGAGTGGCCGAAACGATAAACCGTGTGAGCGAACTCGGCCATGATCGCTGGGTCGATACTGCTGTCATAGCCGGCGAACACATTGACCTCCGGCTGAACTTTGCGCGCGAACTCCTCGAACACCAGATGCTGGTACTGCATCTCGGTAGCGAACCGCGCCGCCTGGAACAGACGCTCGCCGTTCCATTCCAGAGCCTGAACACCGTCCGCCTGGCTCGCAGCCGGAACGAGCCACTGAGCGATAAAGGCGGTGTCGCCGGTGGCCAGAACCACCGCCTTGATTTGCTCGACCTGACGGTTGTGCTCGGAGTGGAACAGGTGGTGGACAGCGGTCAGACCGATGTTCTCGTTGCCGCGGCCATCGCCGGTGATGAAGTGCGCATTGAGCAGTTCGTTGTCATAGGTGCCCGCGATTCCGTCGTCGACGCCAGCGACGCCATCGGCATCGGCCGTCTTCAGCGTGCCATTGGTGTTACGCGGAGCCGCACTGTGGGCGATATCGTCAAGGAAGGCGTGGCCGGTGCGAACCGCGCTCGTCGTACTGATGGGCGCCAGCGGATTGCCCTCGACGAGAATGTCATCGGCCGTTCCGGGAAGGCCGTCGGGACCGACCATCACGACCTGGGCGAAGCCGTTCGGGCCGCGAATGAACATGCCGTACTCGTCGGTCGCCAGCAGCGGCAGGTTGGTGACGTCCGCGTCGGTCAGATTGATGCCGAGCAGGTCGCGCGCCTGTGCCTTGACCTCGGCCCAGTTCGCCAGACCACCATTGGCGCCATCGAGCATGCGACCGGTTGCGACCGGATCGCCGCTCGCATTGAGTACGTACTCCCGCAGGAATACCTGATGTGAGGGATGCGCGGTGTAGGTCTGATTCTGATCGACGAACGGCGTCGTCTGGTTGATATGCTCGTGAATGTCGTCCGCAGTGCCCAGAATGCCATCCGCACCAGGCAGATTGGTGGCCCGCGTCAGTACCATGAAATTCGTTTCGTCGCCGCTGTTAGCAATATTGTCGGCGCCATCGGCGTCGAAGAGCGGATCGTCAGGCCGCAATGGGACGAATACGGTGCCACTGCCACCTTTGTTGGTGAGGTCGAGGCCATGATCGAAGAACTGGCCGAACAGCGTGAACCAGGAGTTGAACGGCGCCGACAGACCCACGTCCGGCGCGACGTTGGGAATGAAGAAAATATCGTCGGCATTGCCGAGTATGCCGTCCTTGCCGGGCAACCTTGCACTCGCCAAATCGGGGTTTCCGGCGGCCGCCACCGCCGCCGGGTTGTTCGCGGTTTGATCGACGATCAGGTTGCTGATAGTGCGCGGCTGTGAGTCGAAAACGGTGCCGCTGGTTTGGGCGTAGCTGGTGGGCTGGACACCCGGCACGAAGGGATTGTCCTCGGCCGTGCGGAAAAACGGGGCACCTCGACGCGGAAACACTTGATCCGCCGCACCGAAGTGCGACTGACCCGGCAGGAGGTTGTTGTAGGTACCGTTAACAGTGCGCAGCCCGTATGGGAGGAGTGGGCTGCCAATGAGGCTTGCCAGCGACCCACCGCCACCTAACGCGGTGGACTCTTCCGCCAAGAAGATCTGCTGCAGGATGAACTCTAAATCCGATCTGATGAGCGTGGCCATTTCTGTTTCCTCAATGAGCAAAGCACAGTTGAGAAACCACATGCATAAGTCATGGCTGCAAAAGCGTGGTTAACCCTTGTGAGAAGTGAGTTCAATTACGGGTGATGGGAAAGAAGGCCGCACGAAACCACCACTGAAGCGCTTGCGCTCATCAGTATTCAGTTACGCGTCGTGGTTCTGTCCCTTGACAACACCGTGCCATTTGGTCGGTGTCGCCTCATGCATGAGGCGGTCCGAGCAGCTGGGGCCACATGAAGGTGCGCTTGAGGAAAGGAGCCACCCGGCTATGGGCAGGCAAGACGACGTCCATCATGTTCACCCGAATGCTAGGTGTCTCCATAAACAGCAGCGCCCTCGCCGACGTCGAATGCCTCGTCAACCGTGACACTCGCGTTCACTAAAGGCCCACCCAACGATCCTTGTCAGGTAACCGTCAATTTCTTATTGAAGCCGAAATAGAAATGTAGGTTATTGAATAATATAGTTATCACTAAAGTAGTAGGTGTGTGCACAGCGCTGCCATGGCGAGCAGTTCCTGCAAGCCTCCCAGGCGTCCACGCCAGCCCGCGAGCCCAACATCACTACCCGCGCATGGACGCCCAAAACAGCTCAACACGACGCTGACAACCACGCAGGAACGCTCAACCTAGGCGGCATCCAGCATTCGCCCGATTAGACATATAGGCTTTTCGAAAACATCGAGCGCCTGCTTCAGCTCTGCGATCGGCGCTGAAGTGGCGCGCTGAGGGCAAGCGGGCGGTTCAGGGCGATCAGCCCTACTCTGTCGTCGCGACTTAGCAGTAGGGTTTCGTAGATCATGCGCGCGCCCGAAGAGCATCCCCCATGTGCGGGGGAGCCGGGGGCAAACAGACACTCGGCCTTCCGCTTCAGCGGAAGCGATTAAGGGGACTCGTAGCCCGGTGCGAATCCGGGATGAGGCATTGGCTCAAAGATTGCGCGCAATCACCAGGCGCTGAACGTCGCTGGTGCCCTCATAGATCTGACAGACACGCACATCGCGATAGATGCGCTCGACCGGGAAATCGTTGAGATAACCATAGCCGCCCAATGTCTGGATCGCCGCCGAGCAGACCCGCTCGGCCATCTCGGAGGCGAACAGTTTGGCCATCGACGCCTCGCTCAAACAGGGCAGCCCGGCATCTCGCAGGGCGGCGGCGTGATGCACCATTTGCCGCGCCACGGCGATCTCCGTCGCCATATCCGCCAACCGGAACGCCACCGCTTGATGCTGCAGCAAGGGTTTGCCGAAGGCTTCGCGCTCGTGGGCGTAATCACGCGCCACCTCGAACGCCGCACGGGCCATGCCCACCGCTTGCGCGGCGATGCCGATCCGGCCACCTTCCAGGTTGGCCAGGGCGATTCGGTAACCTTGCCCTTCCTCGCCTAGCCGCAACTCTGCCGGGATACGCAGGTCGTTAAAGACGATTTGACAGGTATCCGAGGCATGCTGGCCGAGCTTGTCCTCGACGCGCGCCACTTCGTAGCCCGGCGTATCGGTCGGCACTATGAAGGCGCTGATGCCATTTTTACCGGCCGCCGGGTCGGTCACCGCAAAGCTGATCACCACCCCGGCATGGCTCCCCGAGGTGATGAACTGCTTGGTACCGCTCAGCACGTAATGATCGCCGTCGCGGCGCGCGCGAGTCTTCAAGGCACTCGCGTCGGAGCCGGCCTGCGGTTCGGTCAGGGCGAAGGCGCCGATCATTTCCCCGCTGGCCAGCCGCGTCAGGTAACGCTGTTTTTGCTCGTCGTTGCCAAACTTGTAGATCGGCATGCAGCCTACCGAGTTGTGCACGCTCATGATGGTCGAGCAGGCGCCATCGCCCGCCGCGATTTCCTCCAGTGCCATGGCATAAGCCAGGTGCCCGGTTTGCGCGCCGCCCCACTGCTCTGGCACCAGCATGCCGAGGAACCCCAGTTCGCCCATCTCGGCCAAGGCTTCGGCCGGATAGCGGTGCTGGCGATCCCAGTCGGCGGCGAAGGGCTTCAAACGCTCCTGGGCGAACTGGCGGGCAACGTCACGGATTTGCAGGTCTTGTTCCGAGGGAATCATGTGGTTCTCCAGTCTCAGTGCAGTCGTTCGACGGCGATTGCCGTGGCTTCGCCGCCACCGATGCAGATGGCCGCCACCCCGCGTTTGAGGTCGTACTGTTTCAGCGCCGACAGCAAGGTGACCAGGATTCGCGCCCCAGACGCCCCAATCGGATGGCCCAGGGCGCAGGCGCCGCCGTGGATATTGACCTTGTCGTGTGGCAGGTCGAGATCGCGCATGGCGGCCATGGCGACCACCGCAAAGGCCTCGTTGACCTCGAACAAGTCGACCGCACCCAGTGACCAGCCGGTTTTCTGCAGCAGCCGTTGCACGGCACCAATAGGTGCGGTGGGAAACAGGTTGGGCGCATCGGCGAACGAGGCATGCCCACGAATCGCCGCCAATGGCGTGAGGCCCCGGCGCTCGGCTTGCGACAGGCGCATCAACAGCAGCGCAGCGGCGCCATCGGAAATCGAACTGGAGTTGGCCGCCGTCACCGTGCCGCCTTCGCGGAACGCTGGTTTCAGGGTTGGAATTTTCTCCGGCAGCGCCTTCGGCGGTTGCTCGTCGCTGCGCACTTCACGCTGCTCTTTGCCGGATTTGGCCAGCACCGGGGCGATCTCATCGACAAAGCGGCCGTTGGCCATCGCTTGCTGGGCCCGGCTTAGCGAGGCCAGCGCGAACGCGTCCTGCGCCTCACGGCTGAAGCCATAGGCCTGGGCGCAGTCCTCGGCGAAGCTGCCCATCAGCCGACCCTTATCGTAGGCGTCCTCCAGGCCGTCGAGGAACATGTGATCGAGCACCCGACCGTGGCCCATGCGGTAGCCGCTGCGCGCCCGTTCCAGCAGATACGGCGCGTTGGACATGCTTTCCATGCCGCCAGCCAGCACCACCTCGGCGCTACCAGCCAGCAACAAGTCATGCGCGAGCATGCTGGCCTTCATGCCCGAACCGCACATCTTGTTGATCGTCGAACACCCGGTGCCGCGTGCCAGCCCGGCGCCGAGAGCCGCCTGCCGTGCGGGCGCCTGGCCCTGTCCGGCGGGGAGTACGCAGCCGAGGATCACTTCGTCGATCTCCGTCGGTTGCAGCCCGGCCCGCGCCAGCGCGGCGCGTATCGCCGTGGCGCCCAGTTCGGCGGCGGTTAGGTCCTTGAAATCGCCGAGAAAGCCACCCATCGGTGTGCGGGCCGCACTGACGATAACCACTGGATCCTGTTGATTGCTCATGTCTTCTCTCCTCACAACTGTCGCGAACCACGCGCAGTCAAAGCCGCGTAGGTCGGGTTAGCGCAGCGTCACCCGACATCTGCTCCCATCACCGCATCCGTCGCCTGTCGGGTTACGCCCACGGCTAACCCGACCTACGGTTCTATTTCGACAGCTTTATTTAGCGGCCATGCGAATGGCGCCGTCGAGGCGAATCACTTCGCCATTGAGCATGCTGTTTTCGATGATGTGCCGCACCAGCGCGGCGTATTCGTCCGGACGGCCGAGGCGCGGCGGGAATGGCACGCTGGCGCCCAATGAATCCTGCACCTCCTGCGGCATGCTGGTCAGCATCGGCGTGGCAAAAATGCCCGGGGCGATGCACATCACGCGAATGCCAGAGCGCGCCAACTCGCGCGCAATCGGCAGGGTCATGCCGACCACGCCGCTTTTCGAGGCGGCATAAGCGGCCTGGCCGATCTGCCCGTCGAATGCCGCGACCGAGGCGGTGTTGATGATCACCCCGCGCTCACCGCCCTCGTCCGCCGGGCCTTGAGACATAGCCTCGGCGGCCAGGCGCAGCATATTGAAGGTGCCGATCAGGTTGATGCCGATCACCCGGGCAAAACTCTCCAGGCCGTGGACACCCTGTTTGCCGACGACCTTTTCCGCCGGTGCAACGCCCGCGCAGTTGGCCAGGCCATGTAAGGCACCAAAATGCTCCAGGGCGCAGGCAATCGCCTGACGGCCATCGGCCTCCTGGGTGATATCGGCCTTGATAAAGCGCGCATTGCCGCCCAACTCCGCGGCGCGGGCGACCCCGGCCTCGGCATTCAGATCGGCCAGCAGCACTTTGCCGCCGTTGGCGATCAACATCTGTGCCGTTGCCAAACCCAGCCCGGAGCTGGCGCCGGTCACCAGAAATACACGGTCTTGGATACGCAAGATGTGCTCCTTGAATTAATCGGTACTGAGTCGATCAAGCCCGCATCACCGCGCCGCCGAGTGCGGTTCGGCTGCGTGCTGCTTGGCGATTTCCTGATTACGCAGCAGGAAACGCTGGATCTTGCCACTCGGAGTCTTCGGCAATTCGAGTACGAACTCGACTTCTCGCGGATAGGCGTGGGCGGACAGCCGCTTGCGCACGTACTGTTGCAGCTCTTCGGCCAGCTGCGCCGAGGGCAGGTACTGCGCACCCAGCACCACGAAGGCTTTGACCAACTCGGTACGCTCGGGGTCCGGCTTGCCGATCACCGCGGCTTCGATCACCGCCGGATGTTCGATCAGCGCGCTCTCGACATCGAAGGGGCCAATCCGGTAGCCGGACGTGGTGATCACATCATCCGAACGGCCGACGAAGCTGATGCTGCCGTCATCGTTCAGCTCAACCGTATCGCCACTCAGGTAGTAGTCGCCGACGAAGGCCTTGGTCGGCACGCCCAGATAACCGGGAAACCAGAACAGCGGCGAGTTCTTCCGGTCGATGGCCAGGATGCCCGGCTCGCCTGGCGGCAATTCGCGGTTCTGCCCGTCGAGCACCACCACCCGATGACCCGGCACCGCAAAGCCGGCCGCGCCGATGCGTACCGGGTGCTGCAACGCGTGGTGGTTGCACAGCACCATGCCTGTCTCGGTCTGCCCGTAGTGGTCGTGGATCGGCACCCCAAGCTGATCGTCGAACCAGCGGATCACCTCCGGGGTGAGCGGCTCGCCGGCACTGCTGGCAACCCGCAGGCAGCCCTTGATCGACTGCACGACCTCGGCGGCGTTGGCCAGCAGCAGGCGATACGCCGTCGGAGAACCGGCCAGATTGCTGATGGCATATTTGCGGATGATCCGGCAGGTGCTTTCGATCGTGAACGGGCCATCGTAGAAGGTCGTCGGATGGCCCAGCGCCAGCGGTCCCGCCACTGCGTAATAGAGCCCATAGGCCCAGCCCGGATCGGCGAGGTTCCAGAACGAATCTTCGGGGCGCAGGTCGACCGCATCGCGCATGTAGCCGACGAACGCGATAAGCGCCTTGAGCGGTACCGGCAGAGGTTTCGCCGGCCCGGTGGTACCCGAGGTGAACATCATCAGGAACGGGTCTTCGGCGCTGCGCATGACCGGCTCGAACACCGGGGAATGCCGCTCGATTTCCGCCCAGAAGCTGAAATCGCCCCGCGTGATGCCCTGCCCTTTGGCGCCGCCAACGGTGACGAGGGTAGGCGGATTGTCCACTTCATCGAGTTTCGGCCGATTGCTGCCATCGGTGACCAGCACACGAGGGCCGGCGATCTTCATCCGGTGTTCGATGGCTTTCGGGCCAAAGGCGGTGAACAGCGGTTGATAGACCGCACCGAGGCGCCAGGTCCCGAGAATGGTGATGAGCAACTCCGGGGTACGCGGCAAGAGCCCCGACACGCAATCGCCGGGGCGCACACCTTGACTGTGGAGGAAGTTGGCGAAACGCCCGGAGAGCTCTTTCAATTGGCCGAAGCTGTAGTTGGCGGACGAGCCGTCACGGCCCTCCCAGAACAATGCGATCCGCCCCGGCAAAGCATGCCGGTCGCAGCATTCGACACAGGCATTGAGGGCATCGAGAGAGCCCGCAAGGTCGGCGTTGGCGGTGGTGGCGTAATCGAACCCTGTTGCGGCAGTAACGTAGTCGCGCATCGCTATGGCACCCCGGTTTGTTCTTGTGGAGTTAACCGGATAGTCGCGCTGCGGGGGGATGGCGGCAATGTCGAAAGCCACCTTTGTCAGTGAGCGATTTGGACACGCCGGGAAGTCGCGAATGGCGGACAGGCATACGGCGGCGTTAGCAGCATGAGAGAACGGCGAGTGGGCTGTTCAGGATGAGTCCGAGTGCATGACCGCGCGGTATTGGCCCGGGGTGGAACCGGTCCACTTTTTGAAGGCTTTGTAAAAGGCGCTGGTATCGGCAAAGCCCAGTTCGAAAGCCAGATCGCTGACGTTAGCATCGCCACTATCCAGCCTGGCGATGGCCAGGTCACGGCGAACCTGATCCTTCAGCGACTGATAGGACTGCCCCTCCAGCGCCAGCTTGCGCCGCAGCGTCGAGGCGGCCATGAAGTAGTGCCCGGCCAGAGCGTCGAAATCCGGCCAGCGCTCGGGCTTGATGCTGCGCAGATAGGCTTTAATGCGGGCCGCCAGGCTCTGCGGGTCGCGGTATTTGATCAGGATGTTCGCCGGTGCGCCGGCGAGAAAGCCCAGCAGCTCCTGCTGGCTGCGGCGCACCGGCAGATCCAGCCACTCGGCCTTGAACAGCAGGCGGCTCTGCGGCCGGGAGAAGCGCAGATTGTCGGTGAACATCACCCGGTAGTCTTCGAGATAGTCCGGCGCCGTGCAGCGCAGGTCGAGCGCCAGAATCGGGATGCGTCGCCCTACCAGCCAACAGGCCAGCCCGTGCACTATCATCCACAAGGTGAAGTAGGCGAAGGCCCGGGAGTGCGACTCGGTGGGCTCGCGCAGGCCGATTTCCGCCAGCCCGCTCTTGCGCGTCAGCAGCGGTTGCAGGTCATCGAACACCAGCGAGAGGAAGCGCAGCGCCGCGTTCAGTGCCCCTTCGAGCGTCGGCTCGTGCAAGGCGGCCCGGCACATGAAGGCGAAGCTGCCGACCTTCATCCGCCGCGCATTCATGCCGAAGAACTCATCGTCCATGGCTTGCGCGATCAACAGCCAGAGCCGCGAATACGCCACGGACGAAACACGCCCATAGGGCTTGCTCAGCAGCTCGGGCGCGATCCCCGCCTGCGTCAGCAGGGACAGCTCGTCGCCCCCCTGCTGACGCAGCTCGAACAAGGCCTCATTGACCAGTTTGACGGAGATGGTGCCTTTCTCGACGGTCATGGTGAAGGGGCTGCTTAGCGGTTGCGGGCCAGCGCGCAGCCGGTGCGGCTGCCGCAAAGCGCTAGTCTGCACCGGGTACCCCGCCGCCACCAGTCGTCCTCACCCTTAGAACCTGTTCAAAGTCAGCTGCACTTGGCCATGCTGCGTTGAAAACAGGCTCGGACTGCTCATTTACCACTCGTAAACTCCGCCGCCTCGCCTGTTTTCGCCTTGACTGACCTGCGCTCGCGACGACCTTGAACAGGCTCTTAGGCTTAGCGATGATTGCCAGAACGCCGTTCGGGCGGCGTCTCGCTCAGCTCCTGAACGCTGATTTCGCGCATGCGGAACTTCTGGATCTTGCCGGTCACTGTCATAGGGAAGGCATCGACGAACTTGAAGTAGCGCGGTGTCTTGAAATGCGCGATGCGCTCCTTGCACCAGCTGCGCAGCTCCTCTTCGCTGGCGCTGTGGCCAGGGTGGAACTTGATCCAGGCAACGACTTCCTCGCCATATTTCTGATCGGGAATGCCGATCACTTGCACATCGGCTACCGCCGGGTGGGTGAAGAAGAATTCTTCCAGCTCACGCGGGTAAATGTTTTCGCCGCCGCGAATGATCATGTCCTTGCTGCGCCCGACGATGCACACATGACCCTGCTCGTTCATCACCGCGAGGTCGCCGGTGTGCATCCAGCCGTCCTTGTCGATGGCCTCGGCGGTGGCCTGCGGGTTGCCCCAATAGCCGATCATCACGCTGTAGCCACGGGTACAGAGTTCGCCGATCTGCCCGCGCGCAACCGTCTGGCCCTCGGCGTCGACTATCTTGCTTTCCAGCTGCGGCTGGGTGCGGCCGACCGTGGTCACGCGCACTTCCAGCTCGTCGTCCGCGCTGGTTTGCAGGGAGACCGGGCTGGTTTCGGTCATGCCATAGGCGATCTGCACTTCACTCATGTGCATGTCGTTGATCACCCGCCGCATCACCTCGACCGGGCAGGTAGCGCCGGCCATGATCCCGGTGCGCAGACTGGAGAGGTCGAATGAGCCGCGCTGCGGATGGTCCAGCTCGGCGATGAACATGGTCGGCACGCCATACAACGCGGTGGCCTGCTCTTCCGCCACCGCCGCCAGGGTGGCCAACGGATCGAAAGCATCGCCGGGGTAGATCATGGTGGCACCGTGGGTCAGGCAGCCGAGGTTGCCCATCACCATGCCGAAACAGTGGTACAGCGGCACCGGGATCACCAAGCGATCATGCTCGGTCAGCCCCAGGCTCTCGCCGACCATGTAGCCGTTGTTGAGGATGTTGTAGTGGCTGAGGGTGGCGCCCTTGGGGAAACCGGTGGTGCCGGAGGTGTACTGGATATTGATCGGTTGATCGAAGTGCAGCTCGCTCTGGCGCGCCAGCAACTGTTCGTGCGGCACGCTCGCAGCGAGCAGGCTCAGCTCCGACCAGGACACAAAGCCCGAAGGCGGTTCAGCCGCCAAGCTCACCACGCCACGCAGCTCCGGCAGCCGCTCGCTGCGCAACTCGCCGGGCAGATACTGCGCCAGTTCGGGCAATAGGCCGGTGAGCATGGCGTGGTAATCCGAGGTCTTGAAGGCGCTGGCACAAATCAGCCATTGGCAACCGGACTGTTTGAGGGCGTACTCCAATTCACTGGTGCGGTAGGCCGGGTTGATATTGACCAGAATCACGCCGACCTTGGCGCTGGCGAACTGCGTGATGCACCACTCGGCGCAGTTGGGGGCCCAGATGCCCAGGCGGTCGCCGGCCTTCAGCCCAAGCGCCAACAGGGCGCGTGCATGGCGATCGACCACCTCGGCCAGTTGCGCCCAGCTGTAACGTTGTCCTTGATGACGAACCACCAGTGCTTCGCGCTCGGCAAAGCGCGCGACGGTGTGATCGAACGCCGCGCCTATGGTCATGGCCAACAAGGCTTTGTCCTGTCGACCTTGGCTGTAGCTCTGTGCAGACATGCTGATTCCAATTTTGTAATTGTTCGGAAAAAAGGCTGGATTGCAGGCCGTGCAATCCAGCCGGAAAGCTGACCTCTCGTTCGGCGTCCCAACGCCGGGCGATTAGGCTCTGTTGGCGTAAGCGAGCGCGCCGCGCTGCCACCTCAACCGAGCCTAGTGGCCTGTGTGGCTAGTTCCATTAGTCAATCTCGGCGCCTGAAGCCTCGATACTGCGTTGCCGATCCTCGCCATAGCCCAGCTATGACTCGTCACGGCGTCTTGTCTCAGGGTTCCAGATATCCGAACTTGAGTTAACAAACTAGCCGTACAGGCCACTAGCGTGTCAGCGAATAAATACCTGGGTGGTGGTAATGGCCATGTCTCCGCCTGGCAACTTGATGTTGCCAATCTTCTTCATCGAGTCCGGGTCGAACACCGCGATGTCATTGTAGGTACCGGCCAGGTACAGCTTGCTGCCCTCGGCATTGAAGGCCACGCAGTAATAGCTGTGGTCCAGTTCGGCCACCTGCAACAGCTTCTGCTCACGGATATCGTATTTGGCCAGGCGATTGAGCACGCCGAACATCAGGTTAGGGTCCCTGGGCGAACGCAGGCCGGTGAAGTACAACTCGGTCAGCGGGGCGAAGTCCGCCTGTTCGATTTTGCTGGTCTTCAGGTTGATGTTGAAGTAGCCGTATTTGTACTCGGCGGTGGCCAGGTCCTGTTTTTCATCCTGAAACTTGGCCGTGGTGTAGAGAATGCTGAAGTCGCGGTTCTTGGTCTGGTGCGGCCAGAAGTACAGCACGTCAGGCGCACTGTAGTTCGGCCGCTTCCAGTTGCGCACTGGCAACGCCACGGCGTAATTGCCGGTTCTCACATCGAACTTGTAAATGTCCGCTCCGGCGACGAATAGCGTGCCGTCATCGGCCATCTGCATCAGGTAGGTCTGCCGCGGCGCCGGGTAGCTACGCAGCGGCTTGGCATCCAGACCGGCAGCGGTGGAATACACCTGCAAACGCGGCGAGCCGACGACGAAATGATCCAGGCCCTTCTGGGTCGGGTTCACCACGCTGTACAGCTCGTTGCCATCCGTACTGATGGCCATCGAGAACATCGCCCGAGCGCTTTCATCGCCACGCTGCGCCAGCTTGGCGTGGAATACCACCTTGCAGCTATCTAGCTCGACACCATAGATGTCCGCGTAATGATTGTTCAGCACATAGGCGCGGCTCTTGTCCGGGCTGATTTGCAACATCCCCGGGCCGAAGCTATCGGGCATGGTGCAGGTCTTGAACAGCGTATCGGTGCTGGTGTCGATGATGTGCAGGTTGTTCGGGTAGTTGGTGACTGCCATGTACTCGTGGTCTTTGTGCAATACCTTGTCGCTGGCTGCCACGGCTGCCATTGAGCAGGCACTTGCGAGCACGGCCAGCAGCGCAACGGAACGCTTGAATGACATGCTGAATTCCTCTTCTTGTTGTTGGCCGACTACTTGTCTTTCGGGAATACGGTGTCGAGGTTACGCCAGCTCTCGTTGGAGCTGAGCGCATCCTTGTTCCAGTCCGGGTAGGTGCTCATCATGTCCGGCACCTGGGCTGGCCACCAGCAAGGGTCGGAGCAGCCATACAAGTCGGCCTCCATCGGTTGACAGAGCGAGGTGACACCACCGAAGGCGTCGATTTCCCAACCCGGATCGGTGGTCGAGGTACAGCCGACCACGGTGCTCATCGCCAGCACCTCCTCGATACGATCTTCCTGGGCGGCCTGTTCCAATTTTTGTGCTTTGTTATTGATCGGCTTCAGGTGCTTCATCTCATTTCGCCTTCCGCGGAGTGATATAGCTGCTGATGAAGGCCGGGTTGCCGGCCATGATGCGGCTGTAGACTTCGATGCCGAAGTCCACCCAGTCGCGCATCAGATCGCAGTAGTGATAGGTCGGGTGTGTCGGGTCGCCGTAGCGCGCGTAACTCTCGTGGTAGCAGCCGCCGGAACACAGATTGCGGATGCGGCAGCTTTCGCAACCTGTGTCGGTACGGTCGAGACGCTTGGAGAGGAAGTCGCCCAGCTCCACCTGTTTCACCCCCTCATGGACGTTGCCGAAGGTCGGCAGATCCGAGCCGGTAAAACGGTGGCAGAGGTTCAGTTCACCCTTGTGGTCGACCGCCAGCATCTTCAGCCCGGCACCGCACGGCAGGGCCTTCTTGTGGCCTTCGTGGATGTCGGTGATCAGCTGGTGCAGATTGGAGAAACCGATATTGCGGTGCTCCAGCGCGGCTTCCAGGTAACGCCGGCCGAGCGCCTTCATATTGGCGAAGACCTCGACCAGTTCTGCGGACGTGAGGTTGAAGTCGCTCAGGTCGCCCGAGGTCACCGGGGCAAAGCCGACTTCGGCGAACCCCAACTCGTTGAACAGGTGATCCCAGATGTGCTCGACGTCGGTGATGCCGCGCGTCAGGGTCACCCGCGCGCCCACCGGGCGGCTGTTGTAGCGTGCCAGGAGCATCTCGGCTTTTTTCCTGACCACGTCGTAGGTGCCCTGCCCGCCCACCGTGATGCGGTTGCGGTCATGCACGGTCTTAGGCCCGTCGATGCTGATGGACAGGCCGAAACGGTGACGATTCAGGTAGTCGGCCACTTCTTCGGTCAGCAAGGTGGCGTTGGTGGTCATGACGAACTCGACAAACTTGCCCAGCTCGGCAAAGCGCTGCTCGCAGTAATCGACCACCTGCTCGATCAGCTTGCGATTGCTCAGCGGCTCGCCGCCGAAGAACACCACGCAGTAGCGTTGTTCGTCCGGCGACTCCTTGATCAGCATCTCCACCGAGGCGATGGCGGTGTCCAGCTGCATCTTCTTGCCGGCGGAAGGCTTGTCCAGGTCTTCCTTGTAGCAATAGGTGCAGCTCAGGTTGCAGCCGGTGTTGACGTTCAGCACCACGGTATTCAAGGCAATCCGCTCGACCCGTTTGGCGGTGATATCCGGCGTCAGCGGTGAGCCGTCGCTGACCACCTCCAGTGCCATCAGGTCGCGCAGCGTTTCGTTCACCTCAACATCGGCAAAACGCCCGGCCAGCCGTTGCACCAGCTCGGCCGAAGAGCAACCGTACTCACGCAGCGCATCGATGATGCCGCCCGTCAGCTCATCCGTCTGGAACAGCGAGCTGCTGGGAATGTGGAACAACATACGCTCTGCATCGACCTTCACTTCATGCAGATTGCGTTCAACCAAATTCAAAATTGCGCCCATTACAACCTCCGAAAACCTTCTCAATCCAGCCGTTCAGGCCTGGGCGAGCGGCGCTCGCCCAGGGGCCAACCGATCAAGGAATGGGTGGGTTGTTCCAGCGTTGGATGGTAACGATCATCTGGCCTTCGCCCTTGAGGGACTGCTCGCCCTGGGTGACCGCGGCGATGACCTTGAGATTGCCGGCGTTGTTGGTGGACATCTTGCGTTCCGGGTTTGGCCCGGCGTCACCCGGGGTGAAGATGCCATCCGCGGCACTCATCACGCCGGCGAACTTGACATCCTGATCCTCGGCGGCGCGCTCATCGAACGGCTCCACGGACCATTTAGCCGGCACGAAGCCGATGCGGTAGGCCTTGCCATCGGCACCCTGGCCCCAGGCCTCGGCCTCGAAACGACCTTGCACCTTGGGCGTCGAGCCGCCGTTGTTACCCACCCGCGCCACCGAAAACGCCGGCACCACCTTGACCTCGCTGATCTGCCGATACACCGCCAGGCTCGCCCCTTTCAGCGCACCCAGGCTGACCACCCGCACACCGACCGGCGCATCGCCGGCGGCCTTGACCTTGACCCGCACGCGCTCGGGAGTCTGCTCCAGCACCGAGAGCACCTCGACACCTTCACCGAACTCCGGCTTGCCGCTCAGACCGCTGCCGACCAGGGTCAGCTCGGTTTCGCTGCCGGTCTTGAGGTACTCCGGTTGTACGGCGAGCAAGCGCGCCGTGCCTTGTTTGGCGGCGACGAAGTCCAGGCCGCGCTCATCGTGCTCGGTCTCGAACATCCGCCCGCGGATTTCCCCGCCAGTGGCGGCGAACACTTGGCGCATGGCGACCCCGTCGACCTTGAGGTTGCCGCGCCATTCGTAGCCGTTGAACAGGACTGCCGAGCCGCTGCCGTCGAACGCTTTGCCGTCGGCGTACTGACCCTTGAGGCTGACCTTGAACTCATCCTTGCCGCTGAGCGTGACGCTCATCAGGCCGCGGACATCGCCCTTGCTCGGCAGGTGGCCGCTGAAGCTCCATTCGCCGGCCAATTTCGCCGCGTCCGGGCGCTGTTGCTGCCAGTCGGCCCAGGCCTTGCTGTCCAGCGGGTATCTTTTGGCCAGCTCAGGAACCATCTCTTTCAGTGCAATATCCAGCCAGTCGCGGTCACGCGACTGCGCGTGGTACTCCAGCGACGGCCATTGCCCGAGGTGGAAGTTGACCAGGTGTTCCCACTCCTTGGCCGGACGGCGCTGCAGGGCTACCCGCGCACCGGAGTGGCAGCGCGCGCACATCTGAGTGAGTTTTTCGTCGAAATTCTCGACGTGATTCAGCCGACGCTCCAAGGCATAACGCACACCATCGGTTTCGCTTGGCGCCAAGCCTTGCTTGTCGGCGAGGTATTTCACCAAGGAGCGGCGATCCTCGTCGTTGATCTGCAGACCACGCATGGTCTGCATTCGCGCGATGCTCATCAGCCAGCCCTCGGGCGTTTTACGCTGATGACTGATGCGGCTCAGGTCCTTGTCGCCTTCCGGGATGTGGCATCCCTGACAGGTTTCTTTGAGGATGCTTGCGCCATCCCTTGCAGCCATAGCCTGGGGCGCTTGCAACCCGGCGCCGACAGCCAGCGCTAGGGTTCCGACGCTCAGGTAATGCCGGAGTAGTGTCATCTTCAAAATCAGACCTCCACGGTTTTTTCTTATGATTGGCGCCACTGCCCAGCTACATAGGAGTGCGACTGTCATGGCAAATACACTTTGCGTGCCAGCGTTTATAAAATCGTTATAAATCAGTTATATGAGAGATTTTATTAACAATGTCAGGAGCTACGGTTCGCGCGTTCTGCGTTTAATTTCGCGACAGTTTGTATAACTCTGCGACAGCGCCTCGCAAAGCGCCTGGCGACTGGCATCCCAGCCTGTTCCAGGGCTGTCTCAGGCCGTCTCAAACTGTGACAGTGGAGCTTGCCATTCAAGCCCTCAACGCGAATTAAAGCCCTTTGATTTCAGCTACTTATTAAAACAACCCGGGTTTGGCATGACGGTTGCGAAAGAGCCGTCACCCAAGAGCCATAACCGAGGCCGATTCCATGAGTTCTTCCCTGCCCCTTAACCCGAGAACACTCGAGTTCATTCAGC
>JBOICE010000134.1:0-11680 GCA_050739815.1 Pseudomonas sp.
CGTCTCGCCATCAGCCCCGAACAGGCGGAAACCTACGAAGATGCCCTGCTTGGCGTCGGCGCCGTATCGGTGACCTTCATGGACGCCGAAGACCAGCCTATCTATGAACCGGACCTCGGCACCACACCACTCTGGTCGCGCACTCACCTGCTCGCCCTATTCGAAGCCGACACCGATGAAACCAACCTGCTCGCGCATCTCGAACTGCTGACTGGCGCACCGCTGCCGTCGCATCAGCTCGAACGCATCGAAGACCAGGACTGGGAACGCAGCTGGATGGACAATTTCCAACCGATGCGCTTCGGCCGGCGCCTGTGGATAGTACCGAGCTGGCATGCCGCACCGGAACCGGACGCGGTCAATCTGCTGCTCGACCCGGGCCTGGCCTTCGGCACCGGCACCCACCCGACCACAGCGCTGTGCCTGGAGTGGCTGGACGGTCAGGACCTGCAAGGTTGCACCGTGCTCGACTTCGGTTGTGGCTCCGGCATCCTCGCCATCGCCGCCCTACTGTTGGGCGCCAAGCGAGCGATCGGCACAGATATCGACCCACAAGCGCTGGAAGCTTCACGCGACAACGCCGGGCGAAACGGTATCGATCCCGCATTATTCCCGCTCTACCTGCCGGCGGATCTGCCGCAACAGCAGGCTGAAGTGGTGGTCGCCAACATCCTGGCCGGCCCGCTGGTGCACTTAGCCGCGCAAATCACCTCGTTGGTTCAGACCAAGGGACGCCTGGCACTCTCGGGCATCCTCGCCGAACAGGCTGAAGAGGTGCGCGCGGCTTACAGCGACGCGTTCGAACTCGATCCAACCGCAGAAAAAGACGGCTGGGTACGCATCACCGGGCGTCGCCGCTGAGAGCCGGCCCAGGCTCAGGGTGTGCGCCCCAGACTCGAACAGGCTCCGAGGCGCCATCCGTAGCCGCCTTGAGTTAGACTAAACGCCCGATTTACTCGCGTAGAACGCCGGATTACTGCATGACCTCCAGCTTCGTCACCCAATGCCCCCATTGCCGCACCAGCTTTCGCGTGAGTCGCGCGCAGCTTGGCGCAGCCCATGGCGCAGTGCGTTGCGGAGCCTGCCTGCATGTATTCAATGCCGCGCAACAGCTCCTCGGCGAGCAAGCGGCCAGCAAAGCCGCCGCCAGCCTGCCACCCGCCGCCCAGCCTCCTCGACCGACAACGCCTGCCAGCCCGCCGGCCACGCCACCGGGCAAAGCCGCCAGCGACACACTGTGGATCCATGACGACCTCGACCTCGACAGCCTCGATGAAGAGCTGGCCAAGCTGGAGCAACAGGAACTGCAACTCTCGCGCGAGTTTCTCGCCTTGGAACCTGGCCCAAAATCGACTGACGACCTCCTCAGAGCGCCGGAAAAAACCCGCGAGCAGCACGACGAGCGCTGGGCCGAAGAGTTACTGAAAAACGAGCCCGCGCCACGCCCGGTCAGTTTTAGCGCGGCCCCCAGCGCAGCGCCAGCAATAGCGCCGGCGCCCGCCGCTGTACCTCCGCCCGACGCGCCACCGCCCAGCCTGTCGAGCAAGGAGCCCGCACCGGCACACAGCGCCGCCGACGACGACGCAAATGAGGAGGAGACGCCAGACGACGACTTCAAGCTCAGCGCCGAGCGCGACGATCCGGATATCGGCCCGGCCAACACGGACGAGCAGGACGATCCAGACAACAGCTTTGCCGCCGTCCGGACCCTCCGGAATCCTGGCCGCAACGAGCCCGGGGTACGTGACGAGGGGCTGTTCAATCTGACCGAAGAGCCACTCCAGCTCGACTGGCAAGAGCGGCGCAAACCCTGGGGCCGCTGGCTAGGTTGGGGGCTGCTGAATCTGATCGGTGCAGTCGCCCTGGCCAGCCAATACATTGCCTATCATTTCGACGAACTGGCGCGCCAGGACCAGTATCGACCCTGGTTCGAGCAGTTTTGCCCAAGCCTGGGTTGCAGCCTGCCGTCCAAGGTCGAGATCAGCCTGATCAAGAGCAGCAACCTGGTAGTGCGCAGCCACCCGGAGTTTGCAGGCGCCCTGGTGGTGGACGCGATTCTTTACAACCGCGCCTCTTTCGCCCAACCCTTCCCCTTGCTGGAAATACGCTTCGCCGACATCAACGGCCAGTTGCTGGCCAGTCGTCGTTTCAAGCCCAGCGAATATCTGGCGGGCGAGCTGGCCGGTCAGGCCGAAATGCCACCGCAAACGCCGATCCATATTTCCTTGGACATTCTCGACCCGGGCACCAAGGCCGTGAATTACAGCCTGAGTTTCCACTCGCCCGAGTGACCCGGCGCCATGATTTTTGGCATTTCCACGGCCTTGCTCGGGTACCGAGAGCCCCCAAGAACTGTTCATAATTTATCCAGAACAGCCTTTATCCAGTTACCGAGAGCGGGTATTATGCCAACCCTTTTTCGCACTCCTATATCCGCCTTTTCAGCAGGGAAGCCCCATGTCGGCGGTACGCATCGGTCCATACACATTGCCCAATCAGTTGATACTCGCCCCGATGGCGGGAGTCACTGATCGCCCGTTCCGTCAACTCTGCCGCCGCCTTGGCGCGGGCTTGGTGGTATCGGAGATGGTCACCAGCGATATGAGCCTGTGGAACACCCGCAAATCGAGCCTAAGACTGATTCATGCCGGCGACCCGGAACCCCGTTCGGTGCAGATTGCCGGCGGTGATCCGCAGATGCTGGCGGATGCCGCGCGGGCGAATGTTGAGCTGGGTGCGCAAATCATCGACATCAACATGGGTTGCCCGGCCAAGAAGGTCTGCAACAAGGCGGCCGGCTCGGCGCTGTTGAAGGATGAGGCGTTGGTCAGTGCAATTTTGCAGGCCGTGGTGGCTGCGGTTAACGTACCGGTGACCCTGAAAATCCGCACTGGCTGGGATCGCGAGAACAAGAACGGCATCGCCGTGGCGAAGATCGCCGAACAATCCGGGATTCAAGCGCTCGCCGTGCATGGCCGGACGCGCGCAGACCTATACACCGGCGAGGCCGAGTACGAGACCATCGCCGCGATCAAGCAGGCGGTGTCGATTCCGGTGTTTGCCAATGGCGATATCGACTCGCCCGAGAAAGCCCAGCAGGTGCTCGCCGCCACTGGCGCCGACGCCCTGCTGATTGGCCGTGCCGCACAAGGGCGGCCATGGATTTTTCGTGAAATCGAGCATTACCTGCGCACCGGCATCAAGTTGCCGGCGCCAACGTTGTACGAGGTGGAACGCATTCTGCTAGAGCATCTGGCCGAACTGCATAGTTTCTATGGCGAGGTGATGGGCGTGCGTATTGCCCGCAAGCATGTCGGCTGGTACCTCGCCACCCTGCCGGGCGCCAGGGAGTTTCGCGCCCAATTCAATCGTCTGGAGAACACGGACGTGCAATGCGCCAGCGTTCGGCAGTTTTTCGCCGAGCGTCATAACGACGGAGAAGGGGTCGCTGCATGACGATGATGACTGAGACATTAGTGAGTGGAACTGCACCCGTGACCGATAACGTCAATTTGAAACAGCACCTGAACACGCCGAGCGAAGAGGGCCAGACCCTCCGCGGCAATGTGGAAAAGGCGCTGCACAATTACTTTGCCCACCTGGATGGGCAGGATGTCTCTGACGTCTACAACCTGGTGCTCTCCGAAGTCGAGGCACCGCTGCTGGAGACCGTGATGAACTACGTCAAGGGCAACCAGACCAAGGCCTCCGAACTGCTTGGGCTAAACCGCGGTACGCTGCGCAAGAAGCTCAAGCAATACGATTTGCTGTAAGCACGCACTCACACTCAAAAGGGCGGCCCCCGTTGCTACAACGGCCGCCCTTTTTTGCTGATTTCTCTGCTTTAGATGGAAATTGAGATGACCGACCAAACCACCCGCCTGCCCATTCGCCGCGCCCTGATCAGCGTTTCCGACAAGACCGGAATCCTTGAGTTCGCCCGTGAGCTGTCAGCCCTCGGGGTTGAAATCCTCTCCACCGGCGGCACCTTCAAGCTGTTCAAGGACAATGGTGTGGCTGCCGTCGAAGTCGCCGACTACACCGGCTTCGCGGAAATGATGGATGGTCGGGTGAAGACCCTGCACCCGAAAATTCATGGTGGCATTCTGGGCCGCCGTGGCATCGACGACGCCATCATGGCCGAGCACGGGATCAAGCCGATCGACCTGGTCGCGGTCAACCTCTACCCCTTCGAAGCAACCGTTGCCAAGCCTGGTTGCGATCTGCCGACCGCCATCGAGAATATCGATATCGGTGGCCCGACCATGGTCCGCTCGGCGGCCAAGAACCACAAAGACGTCGCCATCGTGGTCAATGCCAGCGACTACAGCGGCGTGCTGGAAAGCCTGAAAGCCGGCGGCCTGACCTACGCCCAGCGTTTCGACCTGATGCTCAAGGCCTTCGAACACACCAGCGCCTACGACGGCATGATTGCCAACTACTTCGGCACCCTGAACCAGGCCGCCGAGACGCTGAGCACCGACGACCGCGGCGCCTTCCCGCGGACCTTCAACAGCCAGTTCATCAAGGCCCAGGAAATGCGCTATGGCGAGAACCCGCACCAGAGTGCGGCGTTCTACGTGGAAGCCAAGCCGGCTGAAGCCAGCATCGCCACCTCGATCCAATTGCAAGGCAAGGAGCTATCGTTCAACAACGTGGCCGACACCGACGCCGCGCTGGAATGCGTGAAGAGCTTTGTCAAACCGGCCTGCGTGATCGTCAAACACGCCAACCCGTGCGGTGTGGCCGTGGCCCTCGACAGCGAAGGCGGCATCCGCCAGGCCTACGAACTGGCCTACGCCACCGATACCGAATCGGCGTTCGGCGGCATCATCGCCTTCAACCGCGAACTGGATGCAGAAACCGCCAAAGCCATAGTCGAGCGTCAGTTCGTCGAAGTCATCATCGCGCCGAAAGTCAGTGCCGAGGCCCGCGCAGTAGTCGCGGCCAAAGCTAACGTGCGCCTGCTCGAATGCGGTGAGTGGGCCGCCGAACGCGCAGCGGCCTGGGACTTCAAACGGGTCAACGGCGGTCTGCTGGTGCAGAGCCGCGATATCGGCATGATCAGCGCAGATGATCTGAAAGTGGTGACCCAGCGCGCGCCAAGCGAGCAGGAAATCCACGACCTGATCTTCGCCTGGAAAGTCGCCAAATACGTCAAATCCAACGCCATCGTCTACGCCAAGAACCGCCAGACTATCGGCGTCGGCGCCGGCCAGATGAGCCGGGTCAACTCTGCCCGTATCGCGGCGATCAAAGCCGAACATGCTGGCTTGCAAGTCCAGGGCGCAGTGATGGCGTCGGATGCCTTCTTCCCGTTCCGCGACGGCATCGACAACGCCGCCAAGGTGGGGATCAGCGCGGTGATCCAGCCCGGTGGTTCGATGCGCGATAACGAAGTGATCGCTGCGGCCGATGAAGCGGGCATTGCCATGGTCTTCACCGGCATGCGCCATTTTCGTCATTGATTGACCGGACGGTGGATGGCTTCGGCCATCCACCCTACGCCGCACCCATTTCGTAGGGTGGATAACGCTCTGCTTATCCACCGAACGGGCCTAGCGCCCGCCTCCATGAGGAGATCGCAATGAACGTATTGATCATCGGCAGCGGTGGCCGCGAGCATGCTTTGGCGTGGAAAGTTGCCCAAGACCCGCGGATTGAGAAAGTCTTCGTCGCCCCGGGCAATGCCGGTACCGCCACCGAAGCCAAGTGCGAGAACGTCGCCATCGACGTACTGGCGCTGGAGCAACTGGCGGACTTCGCCGAGAAGAATGTTGGCCTGACCATCGTCGGCCCGGAAGCGCCACTGGTAGCGGGGGTGGTCGATCTATTCCGCAGCCGTAACCTCAAGTGCTTCGGCCCGACGGCTGGTGCCGCGCAACTGGAAGGCTCCAAGGCGTTCACCAAGGACTTCCTCGCACGGCACAAGATTCCGACCGCCGACTATCAGAACTTCACCGAAGTCGAGCCGGCGCTGGCCTACCTGCGCGAGAAAGGCGCGCCGATCGTGATCAAGGCTGACGGCCTGGCCGCCGGCAAAGGCGTGATCGTCGCCATGACCCTGGGCGAAGCCGAAGACGCCGTGCGCGACATGCTCGCCGGCAATGCCTTCGGCGACGCGGGCTCGCGCGTGGTGATCGAAGAGTTCCTCGACGGCGAAGAAGCCAGCTTTATCGTCATGGTCGATGGCCACAATGTACTGCCGATGGCCACCAGCCAGGATCACAAACGCGTTGGCGACGGCGACAGCGGCCCGAACACCGGCGGCATGGGCGCCTACTCGCCAGCCCCAGTGGTTAGCGCCGAGGTGCACCAACGCGCCATGGACGAAGTGATCTGGCCGACCGTGCGCGGCATGGCCAGCGAAGGCAACGTCTACACCGGCTTCCTGTATGCCGGACTGATGATCGACAAAGCCGGCAAACCCAAAGTCATCGAATTCAACTGCCGCTTTGGCGACCCGGAAACCCAGCCGATCATGCTGCGCCTGCAATCGAGCCTGGTGCTGCTGATCGAAGGCGCCTTGGCCGAATCGCTCGATAAAATCGAAGCCCAGTGGGACCCGCGCCCAAGCCTCGGAGTAGTGCTGGCTGCCGGCGGTTATCCCGGCGACTACGCCAAAGGCGCAGTAATTAACGGCCTGGATGCCGCCGTCAGCGATCAGGGCAAAGTGTTCCACGCCGGCACGGCGCTTCAGAACGGAAGCGTAGTGACCTCTGGCGGCCGCGTACTGTGCGCCACCGCCCTTGGTGAGAGCGTTTCTCAGGCCCAGCAACACGCCTATGCACTGGCGGCGAAGATCGATTGGGACGGTTGCTTCTACCGTCACGACATCGGTTATCGGGCCATTGCCCGCGAACGCGGCGAGGATTAACCGGAAATACGCGTTAAAGCGTGCAAAGGCAGCCATATTGGCTGCCTTTTGCGTATTACCGCCACGCGGGCGCTTGGCTATAATCCGACATTCACTTTCAAAGGGATTTCACCGTGCGCGGGCTTAGGATCGCCATTGGACTCATTGTCAGTCTGCTGCTGACTGCGCTAAATCTATTCCCGGCGCAGGCGGCTGAGCAAGGGCAATGGTCCGCATTGATCGATAGCGAAGCCTCATTGCAGCTCGATGACATCCGCTCCGTGCGCTATCACCTCCAGTTCAGTCCGGTCGATCTCCAGCAACTGTACAGCCCCGGTGGGAATACGGCGCTGTGGCTGCACTACCGCCTGCCAGCCAGCGAACGAGAGCAACTGCTGCGAATCTTCGCCCCCTATCTGGACTACCTCGACCTGTATGTGCTGCAGGGCGATGAGCTGCTCGCCAACACCCGCACCGGCAGCCGTCTCCCCTTCGTCAGCCGGCCGCTACCCAGCAATGACTTCCTGCTGCCGCTGCCAGTGGCCAAGGAACCGCTGGATCTCTACCTGCGCCTGGCCTCGACCCATGCGCTGCGCCCGGGCATCAGCATCGGGTCGGCCGCCGCGATGGCCGCCGACAACTCCCGCCCACTGCTGTACGGCATGCTGCTCGGCGCCTTTGGCATGTTACTGCTCTACAACCTGGTGCGCTTCGCCTACGCACGCATACGCAGCAGCCTGTGGCTTGCGGCCACCCAACTCGGCTTACTGGTCACCAGCCTGAGCCTGCTGGGAATCAGCACCCCTTGGCTGGCTGACTGGCAAACCGCCCAGCCGCAGATTGCCAATCTGGCGATGCTCCTGTCGATGCTCTGCGGCTTGGCCTTCACCATCAGTTTTTTCCATAAGGTCTGCCCCCGCACGTCACTGCGGCGCCTCCTGATCGGCGAAGCCGTGTTGATCGGCCTGACCTGCAGCGTGCTGCTGATTGCCAGCAACCTGCAGTTCAACCAGTTGGTGTACGTGATTGCCGCCGTGACCAATGTGAGCATCTTGGTCGTGGCTGCTTTTCACTGGCAGCACGGCTATCAGCCCGCACGCTTGTTCACCCTGGCCCTTCTGGTCTTCAACCTGGCGTTCATTGGAGCCTTGCCGACGCTGTTCGGTTACTGGACGGTGCAATCCGACTGGCTGGCCTTCAGCCTGCTGAGCGTGGCGGCCCTCAGTGGCTTCATGCTTAGCATTGCCCTCAGCGAGCGCCAGCGCCGCATCATTCAGGACGACTTCAGCATCAGCCGTGAGCTTGCCGCCAGTTCTGCCGCCAGTTCTGCCGAACTGAAGGCCAAAGCCGAATTCCTCGCCAAGATCAGCCATGAAATCCGCACACCGATGAACGGTGTACTGGGCATGACCGAACTGTTGCTCGGAACTCCGCTCTCGGCCAAGCAACGCGACTATGTGCAGACCATTCACAGCGCCGGTAACGAGTTGCTGACGCTAATCAACGAGATCCTCGACATCTCCAAACTGGAGTCCGGGCAGATCGAACTGGATGACGTGCAATTCGACCTGAATGCGCTGATCGATGATTGCCTGGACATCTTCCGCGCCAAAGCCGAACAGCAGAAGGTCGAGCTGATCAGCTTTATGCAACCGCAAGTGCCACGGGTGATCAGCGGTGACCCGACCCGCCTGCGCCAGACGCTGCTCAGCCTGCTGGACAACGCCTTCAAGCAAACGGACGAGGGCGAGATTCTGTTGGTGGTCGCCCTGGACACCAGCACCGAGGCTCCTCGCCTGCGAATTGCCGTGCAGGATAGCGGCCGCCCGCTGGAGCCCAGCGAACGCGACGCCCTGCTCAATGCCGAACTGCACAGCAAAGACTTCCTCGCCGCCACTAAGCTCGGCGGCCGTCTCGGCCTGATCATCGCCCGCCAACTGGTACGCCTGATGAACGGCGCGTTCGGCATTCAAAGCGGTGGCAATCAGGGCAACACCCTGTGGCTCACCCTGCCACTGGATAGCGAACGCCTGGAACAGCCCACCGCCGACCTCGATGGCACGCTACAAGGTGCACGCTTGCTCGTGGTCGATGACAACGACACCTGCCGCAAAGTCTTGGTGCAGCAGTGCAGCGCCTGGGGCATGACCGTCAGCGCGGTGCCTTCCGGCAAAGAGGCCCTGGCCCTGCTGCGGACCAAGGCGCACATCCGCGAATACTTCGATGCCGTGCTGCTCGACCAGGAGATGCCCGGCATGAGCGGCATGCAGCTAGCCGCGAAGATCAAGGAAGACCCCAGCCTCAACCACGACATCCTGCTGGTGATGCTGACTGGCATCAGTCATGCGCCGAGCAAGATTATCTCCCGCAACGCCGGGATCAAACGCATCCTGGCCAAGCCGGTAGCCGGTTACACGTTAAAGACCACCCTTGCCGACGAGCTGGCGCAGCGCAAACACGGTGGCACGGTGCGCTTGCTGTCGCCCCTGGGGAGTGCGCCGCTGGCAGCGCCGAGCGACTTCCGCATCCTGGTCGCTGAAGACAACAGCATCTCCACCAAGGTGATCCGCGGCATGCTCGGCAAACTCAACCTGCAGCCGGACACCGCCTGCAACGGCGAAGAAGCGCTGATCGCGATGAAAGCCCAACAGTACGACCTGGTACTGATGGACTGCGAAATGCCCGTACTCGATGGTTTTTCCGCCACCGAACAACTGCGCACCTGGGAAGCCCATGAGAAACGCCGCCGCACCCCGGTGGTAGCCCTCACCGCGCATATCCTCGCCGAACATAAAGAGCGCGCACGCCTGGTCGGCATGGATGGGCATATGGCCAAGCCGGTGGAACTGTCGCAACTGCGTGACCTGATCGAGCACTGGGTCGCCGAGCGCGAACTGCGCCGCCAGCATGAATCTGACAACGCCCTGTCATCCTGAATCGTCTGCGACCGACATTCCACGACCCGAGCTGGGCGCGGGTTTCACCGCCAACTACGAGCCACGCCCATGCTGTCTGAGCTGTTCAGCCTGTACTTGAAGATGCTGGTGCTCTATAGCCCCTTCTTCGTTCTCTCCTGCTTCATCAGCCTGACCCGCGGCTACACGGTGAGGGAGCGCAAGAAACTCGCCTGGAAGGTTGCCAGCGGCGTGGTGATCGCCAGCGTGCTGCTGTACCTGTTCGGCCAGAGCATCTTCACCGTATTCGGTATCACCATCGACGCCTTCCGCATCGGCGCGGGCAGCGTGCTGTTCATTTCCGCGCTGGGCATGGCGCAGGGCAGCCCTGTGGTGCAGAGCGGCAACGTGCAGCAGGACGTCACCATAGTGCCGCTGACCATCCCACTGACAGTCGGCCCGGGCACTATCGGTGCCATGCTGGTGATGGGCGCTGGCCAGCCGCATTGGGACGATAAGCTGGTGGCGCTGCTGGGCATTGTGCTGGCCAGCCTGACGGTCGGCATAGTGCTCTACCTCTCCGATCGATTTGAGCGCCTGCTCGGCGAGCAAGGCCTACAGATTGTCAGTCGGCTGATGGGATTGTTCGTCTGCGCCCTGGCGGCGCAAATCATCTTCACCGGGGTGAAAAACTACCTGGTGCCTTAAGCGTGCGGCCGCCACCCCGAGGGCGCTGCGTTCTCGGGGTGGCGGCCGCGTGGCTAACTGCGCCGGCATTGATCCTTCAAGCCATGATCAATCAACCAATTAACCGCCCCACTCCCCTTCATCGCCAAGCCATAGCCCTCTACAGCATCGCCCCGCCCTCTCTCGGTACACTACGCGGCTGTCTTCAACCGGAACACATCATGAAAAACGCGCTTCCCGCTCGTGCCTGTGGCATCGATTTCGGCACGTCCAACTCCACCGTCGGCTGGCTCCGCCCTGGCATGGAATCGTTGATCACGCTGGAAGACGACAAGATCACCCTGCCGTCGGTGGTGTTCTTCAACTTCGAGGAACGCCGCCCTGTGTATGGCCGACTGGCCCTGCAGGAATATCTGGAAGGCTATGAAGGCCGCCTGATGCGCTCGCTGAAGAGCCTGCTGGGCTCGAAGCTGCTCAAGAGCGAGACCGCCGTACTCGGCAGTGCCTTGCCGTTCAAGGACATCCTGGGTTTCTTTATCGGCGAACTGAAAAACCGCGCCGAAGCGGTGGCCGAACGCTCGTTCGAGGAAGTGGTACTGGGGCGCCCGGTGTTTTTCGTCGACGATGACGAAAAGGCCGACCAGGAAGCCGAAGACACGCTGGTGGCCGTCGCGAAGAAACTCGGCTTCAAGGACGTCTCGTTTCAGTACGAACCCATCGCCGCGGCCTTCGATTACGAGAGCACGCTCGATCGCGAGGAACTGGTGCTGATCGTCGACATCGGCGGCGGTACCTCGGACTTCTCGTTGATTCGTCTGGCCCCCGAGCGCCACCTGCTCGCCGAGCGCCACGAAGACATTCTGGCCACCGGCGGTGTGCATATCGGCGGTACCGACTTCGACAAACAGCTGAGCCTGAGTGGGGTCATGCCGTTGTTCGGCTATGGCAGCCGGATGAAAAACCAGGCCTACATGCCCACCAGTCATCACCTCAACCTAGTCACCTGGCACACCATCAACGCGGTCTACTCGCAGCAAGCGCACACCGCGTTGCGCAACATGCGTTACGACGCCCTGGACACGCAGGGCTTCGATCGCTTCTTCAAATTGATCGAACAACGCGCCGGGCACTGGCTGGCGATGCAAATCGAACAAACCAAGATCGATCTGACCGAGGTCGAGCGGCGCACCGTACTGCTCGACCGCATCGAACCAGGCCTGTCGGTCGAGTTGGACCGTGCGGG
>JBOICE010000135.1:0-21882 GCA_050739815.1 Pseudomonas sp.
TGGGCTCCAGCTCGCTGATCGAGTGGCCGCAGAGCGGGCAGGCAAAGCGGGCGGAGAAGATGATCTCTTCGCCTTCTTCATCATCCATCGGCGCGACGAAGGCCAAGCCGTCAGCCAGCTTGAGGGCGGTCTCGAAGGATTCGGCGAGGCGTTGCTGCAAATCGGAGCGGGCTTTGAAGCGGTCGACTACGGCGTCGATGGAGTGCTTTTTTTGTTTGTCCAGCTTGGGCAGTTCATCCAGTTCATGGAGTTTGCCGTTGATCCGCACGCGGACGAAGCCTTGGGCGCGTAGCTCATCGAATACCGCCAAGTGCTCGCCTTTGCGTTCGCGAACAATCGGAGCCAGCAGCATCAGCTTGCGCCCTTCGGGCAGCGCCAGGACTTGATCGACCATCTGGCTGACGGTCTGTGCTTCCAGCGGCAGGTCGTGATCCGGGCAGCGCGGAATACCGACGCGGGCATAGAGCAGGCGTAGGTAGTCGTAAATTTCGGTGATGGTGCCGACGGTGGAGCGTGGGTTGTGCGAGGTGGATTTCTGCTCGATGGAAATCGCCGGTGACAGGCCTTCAATGGTGTCGACGTCAGGCTTTTCCATCATCGAGAGAAACTGCCGGGCATAGGCCGATAGCGACTCCACGTAGCGCCGCTGGCCTTCTGCATACAGGGTGTCGAAGGCTAGCGACGACTTGCCAGAGCCGGACAGCCCGGTGATCACGATCAATTTATCGCGCGGTAGGGTCAGGTCGATGTTCTTCAGGTTGTGGGTTCGTGCCCCACGAATCAGGATCTTGTCCACTGCGGCCTCGCATGGCGGGCGGAAACCCGCGAGTATACGGCTCCCAGCGACCTGGCGGCAAAGCGTCGCGCCTGTGCGAGGGCGAGACGGGGCTGGTAGAATCGCTGCGCATTTTCGAGAGGTTCTTCCATGCACGATCCGCACAGCGAACGCATGAGTGGTAGCGAGACCCGCGCAGCAAGCGGGCTGGCGCTGGTGTTTGCGTTCCGTATGCTCGGTATGTTTATGGTCTTGCCGGTACTGGCTACCTATGGCATGGACCTGGCAGGCGCGACGCCGGCGTTGATTGGGTTGGCGATTGGAGCCTATGGCCTGACCCAGGCCTTCCTGCAAATTCCCTTCGGGGTGATTTCCGACCGTATTGGTCGGCGGCCAGTGATTTATGTCGGCCTGCTGATTTTCGCCGCAGGCAGTGTCTTGGCGGCGAATGCGGACTCCATCTGGGGCGTTATCGCCGGTCGCGTGCTGCAAGGCGCCGGGGCGATTTCGGCGGCGGTGATGGCGCTGCTTTCTGACCTCACGCGCGAGCAGCACCGGACCAAGGCTATGGCCACGATCGGCATGAGTATCGGCCTGTCCTTTGCGGTGGCGATGGTAGTGGGGCCATTATTGACTCGCTCCTTTGGCCTCTCCGGGTTGTTCTTGGCCACCGCCGGCATGGCGCTGCTGGGGATCGCGATTGTTGCCTGGCTAGTGCCGCGCTCAGGCGGGCCGCTGCATCATCGCGAGTCTGAGGTGGCACGCGAGGCGCTGGGTGCGACGCTACGGCATCCGGACCTGCTGCGGTTGGATCTCGGGATCTTCGTGCTGCACGCGATTCTGATGGCCAGCTTCGTTGCCTTGCCGCTGGCCTTGGTGCGCGAGGCAGGGCTGCCTAAGGAGCAGCATTGGTGGGTGTATCTGACGGCGCTGCTGGTCAGCTTCTTCGCGATGATCCCGTTCATTATCTATGGCGAGAAAAAGCGCCAGATGAAGCGCGTCCTGCTGGGAGCGGTCGCGGTGCTGCTGCTGTGTGAGCTGTTCTTCTGGCAGTTTGGCCATAGTTTGCGGGCGCTGGTGCTGGGCACTGTGGTGTTCTTCACCGCATTTAACTTGCTGGAGGCCTCGCTGCCTTCTCTGATCAGCAAGGTGTCGCCGGCAGGCGGTAAGGGCACCGCAATGGGGGTTTACTCCACCAGTCAGTTCCTCGGCGCGGCCTTGGGGGGCATTCTCGGAGGCTGGCTGTTTCAGCATGGCGGACTGGGGATCGTATTCCTGGGTTGCGCTGCGCTCTGCGCGCTCTGGTTGGCCTTTGCTGTTACTATGAACGAGCCTCCGTATGTCACCAGCCTGCGCTTGCCATTGTCATCTGTGGCGGTACGTGATGTTGGTTTAGTCGAGCGTTTACTGGCTGTGGCCGGAGTAACGGATGCTGTGGTGGTGGCCGAGGAGGCTGCCATCTATATCAAATTGGATACCGAAAAATTGGATCGCACGTCCCTTGAGCGCTTGATCGAAGCAGCGCCGGCACGTGTTGAAGCCTAGGAGAACGTTATGGCCCGTGGGGTTAACAAAGTCATCTTGGTCGGAACCTGTGGCCAAGACCCGGAAACGCGTTACATGCCTAACGGCAACGCTGTCACCAACCTGAGTCTGGCTACCAGCGAGCAGTGGACCGACAAGCAGAGCGGGCAAAAAGTCGAAAAGACCGAATGGCACCGTGTCGCGCTGTTCGGCAAAGTCGCCGAAATTGCCGGTGAATACCTGCGCAAGGGTTCGCAGGTGTATATCGAAGGCAAGCTACAGACTCGCGAGTGGGAAAAAGACGGTATCAAGCGTTACACCACTGAGATCGTGGTGGACATCAACGGCACTATGCAATTGCTCGGCGGTCGTCCAGACAGCAGTGGTGATTCGGCTCCGCGTCAGCAGCGCCCGCAGCCTCAGCGCGAGCCGCAACAGCAGGCCCCGCGTGAGTCGCGTCCGGCACCGCAGCAGCAGCCTGCGGCTCAACCGGCGCCGAACTACGACAGCTTCGACGACGACATTCCGTTCTGATCGACTGAGTTAGCCGGACCTTATGCGTATGCGCCTGATGCTACTGGGCGGTGGTAATGCTCTTGGGCAGGCGCTTATTCGCCTGGGCGCCGAGGAAGACATTGGTTTCCTGGCGCCGCGCCCGCCGGAAGGGGGGTGGGATGCTGCCAACCTCACCCTGTTGCTCGATGAAACTCGCCCCGATGCGCTGATCAACCTCGCGTACTACTTCGACTGGTTCCAGGCCGAAGTGGTTAGCGAAGAGCGTTTTGCCGCCCAGGAACGGGCGGTCGAGCGCTTGGCTGAGCTGTGTCAGCATCACGCTATTCGCCTGCTGCAACCGTCCAGCTATCGAGTTTTCGACGGCTCGCGCGCCACCGCCTATAGCGAGAAGGAAGAGCAGATCCCGCTCGGTTCGCGTGGGCAAGCGCTCTGGCGGATCGAGCAGAGCGTGCGTGCCGCTTGTCCGCGGCATGTGTTACTGCGCTTCGGTTGGTTGCTCGACGAAAGCGTCGATGGCCTGCTCGGGCGTTTTCTCAATCGGGCCGAGCAAGATACTGAATTGAGTCTGGCGGACGACCGGCGTGGCAATCCAACACCGGTCGATGATGCCGCGCGGGTGATTATCGCCGTGTTGAAGCAACTGGACTGCCTGGCGCCGCTATGGGGCACCTACCACTACGGTGGTTACGAGGCGACGACGTCATTGGCGCTGGGCCAGGCCATCCTGGCTGAGGCCCGGACCTTCCGGCGCTTGCAGGTTGAGGAGATCAGCCCGCAGGCACATGCGGCACGTCCTGATGCTGCCGATGAGCCGCAACATGCGGTACTGGCCTGCAAGAAAATTCTGCACACCTTCGGGATCAAGCCACGCGCTTGGCGGGCTGGCCTGCCGAGCCTTCTGGATCGTTATTATCGTCATGTCTGACTCTCTCATCCTGGTCACCGGCGGAGCCGGCTTTATTGGCTCGCATCTGGTCGATGTGCTGCTCGCCAAGGGCTACGCCGTGCGCGTACTGGATAATCTGTCGAGTGGCAAACCGAGCAACCTGCCGTTGGGGAACCCGAGGCTGGAGCTGGTCGTCGGAGACGTTGCCGATGCGGCGCTGGTGCTGCGTGCGGTCGCTGGCTGCCAGGCAGTAGTGCATCTGGCAGCGGTAGCCTCGGTACAGGCTTCGGTGGATGATCCGGTCAGTACCCATCAGAGCAACTTTGTCGGCACCCTGAATGTTTGCGAAGCGATGCGCCAGCACGGCGTCAAGCGCGTGCTGTTCGCTTCCAGCGCGGCGGTGTACGGCAACAACGGTGAGGGGCTGGCGATCGATGAAGACACGCCTAAGGCACCGCTGACGCCTTACGCAGTGGATAAGCTGGGCAGTGAGTACTACCTGGATTTCTACCGTCGCCAGCATGCCCTGGAGCCAGCGATCTTTCGCTTCTTCAATATCTTCGGGCCGCGTCAGGATCCGTCCTCTCCCTATTCCGGGGTGATCAGTATCTTTATCGAGCGTGCGCAGCAGGGCCTGCCGATCACGGTGTTTGGTGATGGTGAGCAGACCCGCGACTTCGTTTATGTGGGCGATCTGGTCGGGCTGCTGTTGCAGGCGCTGGAGTCGGCGACGTTTGAGATGGGCGCGGCGAACGTCGGTTTGAATCGTGCTACCAGCCTTAACCAGCTCTTGGCAGAGATCGCTGGCGTGCTCGGCGGCTTGCCGCCAGTGAGCTACGTGGCCGCTCGCGCCGGCGATATTCGTCATTCGCGGGCGAACAATCAGCGCCTGTTGAGCCGTTACAGCTTCCCCGAACCGACGCCGATGAGCGTTGGTTTGGGGCGCTTGCTGGGGCGTTAAACCGTTCAAGCCGCTAATGCGCGAACATGAAAAAGCCGGCAGAAACTTTGCCGGCTTTTTCATGTTCACCTCAATCGGTGAGGCTCTGGGCTAGGGGCTGTATCACGGTGCCAGGTATTCAGCAGGCCCTTGGTGTCTGCGCGCGGCGACGGATATAACCGTATTCAGCGTCCCTTTAGAATTTGTAGCCGAGACCAAGCATATAGACCCAGGGGTCGACATCCACGTCCACCTTGACCTTGGTGTCACCCAGATAAGTAGTGGCTGTGGTATCTATATCCACGTACCAGACAGCAGCGTTCAACAGCAGTTTGTCGGTCAGCATCAGGTCGACCCCGGCTTGCAGGGCTAGCCCCATCGAGCCGTCCAGCTCCAAGTTGTTGAAGCCTTGCGCTTTGCGTGAGCTGCTGAGGTTTTCATCGAAGAACAGTGTGTAATTCAGGCCGGCGCCGACATAGGGTTGCACTTGAGATTTTGGATCGAGCGGGTAGTACTGCAGGGAAATGGTCGGTGGTAGCTGCTTGATGTCGGCCAGTTTACCGTCCAGTGCACCGAGACCTTTGACGCCGACGCTGTGCTGGAAGGGCGTGGCGGCCAGGAACTCGACCGCAACGTGGTCGGTGAGCATATAGGCAGCAGTCAGGCCGAGTTGCGTGTCGCTATCCAGTGTGGCCTTGCTGCCCGCGACCTTGGAGCCAGCGATGGCCAGGTCGGAGCTGTCCTCATGCGGGGCGACGGTGGCGGCACCGGCGCGGATGATCAGGTCGCCAGCTTGGTGCGCATACGCCATGGGGGCGGCAAGGGCTACTGCGAGTAGCGATGTGATAAAGAGGGGCTTGTGCATAGATGGGCTCCATAACATTGAACTTGTTCGTTGGAGCAATGTTAAGGAGCGCCTAGGCCGCCATCTTGATCCAGAGCAATGCTTGCCGGATCCGCGTGATAAAGGGGCATGCAGATAGCAAAAGGCCCGCTGTGATCCGGGCCTTTTGCTCGTCAGGAGGGTTTAGCCTTAGCTGTCGGGCATCTCGTAGGGGTAGATCTTGCCGGCATCCATCTGGTAACCGGCTTCCGCCAGTTCGCTGCTGCTGGCCTGCACTTTCAATGGTCCTTCGATCCAGAACGGTTGATACAGCGCATCCATCAATACGCCAAGCTCGCTGGTGACGTGAACAATCTGATTGGACGGTGGCGGCGGTACATGGATGCAGGCACCGAAATAGGGCGCCAGTAAAAATTCGGTGACGCGACCTTCTTCGGTGACATCCAGCGGCACGATGTAGCCAGGAAGTTTCACCTCCTGGCCATCCAGGGCTTTGACCACTGGCGCGGCAGGCGACTGTTGCGTTGCCGCCGGAGCGGATTCGGCGGCGAGGGCATCGGCCAGTTGCGAGAGGTCATGGACCGGCGCTTGCGACTGGGGGGCCACCGGTGCGCCCGCCGGAATCAATTCGGACCAGGTCAGCTCACGCACCTCCGCCGCCCCGGCGTTGAGGGTCAAGAGCGGTGCAGCCAGCAACAGCGCGAGGGTTAGTGAGCGGCGCAACATCAAGCGATCCTCATAAGCGTATGGACAGGCCATCGGCCAGCGACTGCCGGTAGCCGCGCCACGCAGGCACGCAGCCCATTAGCAGGGCGGCGGCCAGAATAGCGCCGAGCAGCGTCCACTCATAGCGGCTCGGCAGCGCCAGTGGCAGATAAAGGCCGTAATTGGCTTGTACATAGCCTTGGGCGCCAGCGATGCCGACATAGAGCAGCAGCGTGCCGAGTATCACGCCCGCAAAGGCTAGGGCAAAGGCTTCCAGCACCAGCAGGCTGGCGATATGCCAAGGTCGCGCGCCGACCGAGCGGAGAATCGCCATCTCGCGGCGTCTTTCATTCAGACTGGTCAGAATTGCCGTAAGCATGCCAGTCAGTCCGGTGATCACCACAAACAGCGAGACCACGAACAGGGCCTTCTCTGCGGTGCCCATCAAGCTCCACAGCTCTTGCAGGGCTACGCCTGGCAGGATCGCCAGCAGCGGTTCGCCGCGAAATTCGTTGATCTCGCGCTGCACGGTGAAGGTGGCGATCTTGCTGTTCAGCCCGAGCATGAATGCGGTGATGGCCTGAGGGGTCAGCTCCAGGTTGCGTGCCTGCTCGGCGCTGATCCGCCCAGCTCCCCGCGCCGGCACGCCGTCTTTCCAGTCGATATGCAGGGCCTGCATGCCGCCCAGGCTGATATGCAGGGTGCGGTCTACCGGGGTGCCGGTGCGCTGGAGAATGCCGACCACGCTGAAGGGTTTGTCGTCGTGCTTGACCAGGCTCACCGTCGCCACGCCATGGGCCAGCACAATCTGCTCGCCAAGGTGGTACTTGAGCGCGTCGGCCACCTCGGCGCCGAGGACCACCTCGAATGGATCGCTTGCAAAGGCCCGGCCCTGCGCCAGTTGCAGGGTTTGCCCGCGGCCATGGTGGTAGTGCTCGAAGTAGGCTGCACTGGTGCCCATCACCCGGTAGCCGCGATGGGAGTCGCCGAGGGACAGCGGAATGGCCCACTTCACCCGCGGGCTGTGGGCGAAATGCTCGAAGCTGTCCCAGCGAATATTGTTGGTGGCGTTACCGATACGGAACACCGAATACAACAGCAGGTTGATCGAGCCCGAGCGAGCGCCGACGATCAGGTCGGTGCCGCTGATGGTGCTGGCAAAGCTGGCGTGTGCTTCGCTGCGCACTCGCTCGACGGCCAGCAACAGGCAGACCGAGAGGGCAATGGCGAACACTGTGAGCAAGGCGGTAAAGCGGCGATTGGCCAGGCTGGCCATGGCCAGACGAAACAGATACATCTCAGACCTCCGCGGGCTGAAGGGCGCGATTGAGTTCGGCCAGTGACAGGTGGCGGTCGAACAGCGGCGCCAGGCTCTGATCGTGGCTGACAAAGAGCAGGCTGGCGTCGGCCTTGCGGCACTCGGCGAAGAGTAATTGGAGGAATGCTTCGCGGGCCTCGGCATCCAGCGCGGAGGTGGGTTCGTCGGCGATCACCAGTTCCGGTTGGCCAATCAGCGCACGGGCCGCGGCAACTCGTTGCTGCTGGCCGATGGACAGTTCATCGGCACGCCGCGCCAGCAGGCCCGGATCCTTCAAGCCCAGGTGGGCGAGCAAGGTTGCTGCGGCTTGATCGACGCTGCCGTGGCGCTGCTTGGCACGGCGGGCGCGGAGCTTGGAGAAGTGGCAGGGCAGCTCGACGTTTTCGCGTACCGAGAGAAACGGCAGCAGGTTGAATTGCTGAAAGATGTAGCCCGTGTGATCGACGCGAAAGTGATCACGGGCACCCGCGGACAGGGCTGTCAGCTCCTGCCCGAGCAGGCGGATACTGCCACGATTGGGCGTCTGCACGCCGCCGAGCAGGCCGAGCAGGGTAGTCTTGCCGCTGCCACTGGGGCCTTTGAGGAACAGGGTTTCTCCTGGCTCCAGGTGGAACGCCGGAATATCCAGAAGCTCCGCGTGGCCAGGCCAGGCGAAGCCGAGATCGGTAAGCGCTATCAGTGCTGAGGTCATAGGTAAGCGGCCAGGTTACCCCGGCCGGTCTGCTGCAGTTCAGGCGTTGAGAGTCAGGTAGAGGCTGTGCCGATGCATTTTCGTCATTCTCGTGTAGGTGGGAGCCGGAGCGAGTATGGCGATTGATTCGGAGTGTACTTAAACGCCGAAGTTTAAAAGAGTGGCGCCTTTAAAAGCTCAGGGTGGCGTTATCTGCGGTCGCTTCAACGCCCTGCTGGCCCTGAGGGCCGATCAGTTGTACTTGAATTTTGTGGGTGGAGGGGAAGCGTTTGAACAGCTCGCGCAAGTCTAGGGTTTTCAGCTCCGCAGGCTCAATGCAGGTGAGCCGATAGTGCGCGTGAATCTCGCTGTGCTGAGGTTCATGCTCGTGCTCCGCCGCTTCATCTGTGCTGTGCTTGTCGTGATCCTGCTCGGCATCCGGTTTATCGCCGAACAGCGGGCTTTCGAGTTCCTGTTTGGCCACTGTGCAACCCGCGGCGGCTGGCAGGCTGAACAGGGTAAGCGGCTGTTCCAGCTCTGCGCGGACGGCGGCGACTGTGGCTTGGTCGGCCGCGCTTTTGGCGGCATGTTCAAAGCCGAGCAAATTCATCGCCGGGCTTTCCAGCTCCAGTTCCAGCGTCTTGCCATCCAGCGCCGCATTCAGGCGGCCGACGCCGTGCTCATGCGCATCCAGGCTGGCATGCTCCTCATGTTCGTGTTCATCGCCATGGGCGTAAGCCATGGCCAGGGGCAGCAGGGCAAAAGGTAGGGCGAGCAGCAGGCGGCGCATGAACGTTCTCCGGGGGCTGGCAATGGTAAGCAATAGATTTGTTACGTTATAACAACTTTCATGCGTTGGCCAGCCCGCTTGGCGGCACGCCGCGCGCGTGGGAGCATTGCGGTAGTGAAATCGAGGGTGTTTTTATGCTGCGCATTCGAGGGCACATCGGCGAGTGGCCGGTCGACCTGACGTTGGAACTGGAAGATGAGGACTGGGCGCGCTTGGCGGCACAGCTGCCGAGCAAAGCCGCGGTCGTTGAGCCGCTAAGCGCCTCGGGGCCGGAAGCTGAGGGGCTCTGGCTGATGACGCAGGAGTTGCTGCGTAACGCCGGGCAAATGGAAGGACCGGATTTATTGGCTGAGCTGCAAGCGCTGACCGGCAGCGCCGCGGCCGGCAAGCGCCTGCTGGTGCGGCTGCGGCACAGCCCGCAGGTGCAATTGGAAAACGGCCTGGATGCGCCGCTGTATCGCTGGGTGGGGTAGGGCCGGCAGACTCACTTTGTCTGTGTGCGGTGGCCCCGCCGGCCCCGCTCGGCGGGTCAATACAGTGCTTGGTACAGCTTACGCCGGTAGTTGGCGACCAGCGGGTGCTCGTTACCCAGGAGGTCGAACACTTGCAGCAGCGTCTTGTGCGGCAGACCTTCGGCGTAGCTACGGTTGCGAATGAATAAGCGCAGCAAGCCGTCGAGTGCCGGCTCGTATTGCTGGCGGGCCAATTGCTGCACGGCCAGTTGATACAGCGCTTCATCATCTTCGGCGTTTTGCGCCAGGCGCGTTTTCAAGCTGGCGACTTCCGGCAGATCGGCGGCTTGGCGCAGGAAGGTCAGCTGCGCACGGGCGCTGGCCAAGGCGTGTTTCTGCGCATCGCCTTTCACTGCGTTCAACGCGTTTTCTGCGTCGCCTAACTCACCGCGCTCGGCCAGGCAGCGCGCATACAGAATCAACGCGGCGGGATTCTCGCCGTCTTCGCTCAGCAGCCGTTTGAGCAGGCTTTCGGCGTCACCGATGCGGCCTTCGGCGAAGAGTGCCTGGGCGTTTTCCAGCGGATCGGCGGCGGCAGGTGGCGGCAGTTGGACATGCGGTTCGAGGATGGTGCGGATCGCCGATTCCGACTGGGCACCGGTGAAGCCATCGACCGGCTGACCATCTTTGAACAGCACCACGGTTGGCAGGCTGCGGATTCCGAAGCGGGCGACGATGTCTGGCTCGAGATCGCAATTGACTTTGGCCAGCAGCAACTCACCGCGATAACCCTCGGTGATCTGCGCCAGCAGCGGCATCAGCGCCTTGCAGGGCGCGCACCAGTCGGCCCAGAAATCCACCAAAACCGGTTTGTGGAAGGAGTTCTGGATCACCAGTTGGTCGAAGTTGGCCGTGCTGACGTCGAAGATGTAAGGCGTGTCCTGGCTCATCTGAATTCTCGAAAACGCGGAAGGGGTGGCGCGGATGGCGCGCTAACTAGCTGCGTGTCTGCAACTATAAGTGGGGTTTGCGCGGCGCGAAAGCCAGCGCTCTAGCTACGCGAAGCGTGATACAGGCTGACGTGGCGAAATTCCGCGGGTTCTGCCAGGTCCGGCCAGGTGCAGGCTTCGATGATATCCAGGCGTCGATACAGCGGGTGCTGAAAGTCACGCACCCGTGAATCGGCCACCAGTGCTTGCGTGCCGCGAGTGAGGAACTGATCCAGCAGCGGCAGGTTGGCGCGGTCGTAGAGCACGTCGGCGACGATGATCAGATCGAAGCGGTCGGCCTCGGCAAAGAAGTCCAGCGAATAGCTCAACTCCACCTTGTTCAGCTCGGCATTCGCCTGGCAGGCCGCGATGGCCAGAGGGTCCAGGTCGCAGGCCACCACTTCGGCGGCACCGGCCTTGGCCGCAGCAATTGCCACAACGCCGGAGCCGGCACCAAAGTCCAGCACGCGCTTGCCACGCACCCATTCCGGGTGTTCGGCCAGCCAGCGCGCCAGAACCAGACCGCTGGCCCAGCAGAAGCTCCAGTACGGCGGTTTTTCAAGGATGCGTCGGGTTTCCTCGGGGCTGAAGGCGCGGTCCATGTTGGCGGCGTCGATCAGCCAGAGTTTCAGGGTGGTGCCAGGCAGGGTTTCGGCGACTAATTGGGCATCGCCGAGCAGTCCGCCGAGGGCCGCTTGCAGCGCGGTGGGCGTCTTCATGGTGCGGTTACGAAGCGCAATTCGCCGAGCGCCTGGCTGGTCGCGGACTGAATGCGTAATGGCGGCAGGCGCAAGATCAGTTGTGCCGAGCGGCTGACTCTGCCACGCAATTCGACCCGTGCGCCGGACGGGAATGACTCGGGGTTGAAGCGCAGGCTGAAGGGCAGCGTCGCGCCGTTACCACTCAGCGTGATATTGCCGAGCAGACGCTGCGGGCGATTGCGCTCATCGATAACCAGCAACGCCAGTTCCACATCGCTGCCGGCCGGCACATTGAGCAGGCTACCGCTCAGCTCGCGCAGGTTGGCCGGCAGTGGTGTCGGCACGACGGCGGCCTTCGGGGTGGTTGGAGCTTGCACCGGCGCGGGCGGCTCGCTCGCGCAGGCGGCGAGCAGGCTGAGGGCAATAAGCAAGGCTGGTGGGCGCAGCAGCATGGGGTGGTTCCGTCACGGCAGGAGCAATTAAGGTGCGGGCGCCTATATACCGTAAAGCACGCGGCTTGTCTTGCCAGTGGGATGCGCTACCATGGGCCTCCTTTCTTTCTACTGCCTGCCATTTATGCACTGTCCCTTCTGCGGCGCCAATGACACCAAGGTTATTGACTCGCGTTTGGTCGCCGAGGGCGAGCAAGTGCGACGTCGGCGTGAATGCCTGGCCTGCGAAGAGCGCTTCACTACCTTTGAAACCGCTGAGCTGGTGATGCCGCGCCTGATCAAGCAGGACGGCAGTCGTCAGCCCTTTGACGAAGACAAGTTGCGCGCCGGCATGCAGCGCGCGCTGGAGAAACGCCCAGTCAGCATCGAGCGTCTGGAAGCGGCCATCGCCCATATCAAGCACAAGCTGCGCGCCACCGGCGAGCGTGAGGTCAAGTCGCGGGTGCTGGGTGAGCTGGTGATGGGCGAGCTGCAGAAGCTCGATGAGGTCGCCTATATACGTTTTGCCTCGGTATATCGGCGCTTCCAGGATCTCAATGAGTTCCGCGAGGAAATCGACCGGCTGTCCCGCGAACCGGCGCAAGACTGAGCATGCCGAGTTCCGATCAGGCGGCTCTTGACCCCAAATTCATGGCCCGTGCGCTCGAACTGGCGCGCAAAGGCCTCTATTCCACTCATCCGAATCCGCGAGTCGGCTGCGTCATCGTGCTCGACGGGCAGATTGTCGGCGAGGGTTGGCATGCGCGTGCGGGTGAGCCGCATGCGGAAGCGCATGCCTTGCGCCAGGCGGGCGCTCGAGCCCGAGGCGCCACCGCTTATGTCACCCTGGAGCCCTGCAGCCATCACGGCCGCACGCCACCCTGTGCCGAGGCGTTGGTGGACGCCGGTATCGCGCGGGTGGTGACGGCCATGCAAGACCCCAATCCGCAAGTCTCCGGGCGCGGCCTGCTGCGCCTGATGCAGGCCGGCATCGCGGTGCAGAGCGGTGTACTGGAAAGCGAAGCACAGGCACTGAATGCCGGCTTTATCAAGCGGATGGAGCAAGGCCTGCCGTTCGTGCGGGTGAAGTTGGCGATGAGTCTGGACGGGCGCACCGCCATGGCCAGTGGTGAAAGCCAGTGGATCACCGGGCCCGCCGCGCGTGCCGCGGTGCAGCGCCTGCGCGCCCGCGCCAGCGTGGTGCTGACCGGCGCCGATACGGTATTGGCCGATGCGGCACGCCTGCCCGGGCGCCCGGATGAGTTGGGTCTGCATGAAGAATTGACCGCGCTGGCCATGAGCCGCCCGCCGCTACGAGTGCTGGTCGATGGGCGACTGCGGGTGCCGCTGACGGCGCCGTTCTATCAGGTTGGTGCCGCCCTGGTGGCGACCTGTGCAGCGGCTGCGGCGGGGGATCGTTTCCTTGAGGAAGGCCACGAGCTATTGGCAATCCCTGGTAGTGATGGGCATGTCGATCTGCGCAAGTTGCTCACCGAGCTGGCGGCGCGCGGCGTCAATGAAGTGCTGGTGGAAGCCGGGCCACGCTTGGCAGGTGCGTTCGCTCGGCAGGGGCTGGTGGATGAGTACCAGTTGTTCGTCGCGGCCAAGTTTCTCGGCTCCAGTGCGCGGCCCTTGCTCGATCTGCCCTTGGCGCGGATGGCCGAGGCGACGCCGCTGAAAATCATTGAGATGCGAGCGGTCGGCGACGACTGGCGGATCATCGCGGTGCCACAGGGTAAAAGTACCTGAGTGCTTGGGTTAAGGATGCGTTCAGGCAGTGACTGTGGTAAAAACGCGTCCCAGCCATATATAGATGGCTGTAACGTTCTCAGGGCGGGGTGTAACTCCCCACCGGCGGTAATTGCGCGCAATGCGCATAGCCCGCGAGCGCTTGCCGCAGTCCTTATTGAGATGGGCGGCAAGGTCAGCAGACCCGGTGTGATTCCGGGGCCGACGGTCATAGTCCGGATAAAGAGAGAGCGGGATTGCCTGTCTGGGCGCCGATACTCTGCGCTCGCGAAATCCCCTTCGATCCGACACGCCCTGTTTTTCATAAACAGGAGTTCGTACTGATGTCTTATTCTGTGCAAACGGCCCGCGCCGCAGTGGCGTGTCATGGCCTGACACAGGTTCGGGAGGCCCCATGTTCACTGGCATAATCGAAGCCCTCGGGACCATCCGCGCGCTCAGCCCGAAAGGCGGCGATGTGCGCGTCTATGTCGAGACCGGCAAGCTGGATCTGGGCGACGTCAAACTCGGTGACAGCATCGCGGTGAACGGCGTGTGCCTGACTGCGGTGGAGTTGCCGGGCGATGGCTTCTGGGCCGACGTCAGCCGCGAAACCCTGGCCTGCAGCGCGTTCATCGACCTCAAGGCCGGCAGCAAGGTCAACCTGGAAAAAGCCCTGACGCCCAGCAGCCGTCTGGGCGGTCACCTGGTCAGTGGTCATGTCGATGGTGTCGGTGAAGTGCTGTCCCGTGAGGACAACGCCCGCGCCGTGCAGTTTCGTATCCGCGCCCCGCGTGAGCTGGCCAAGTACATTGCCCTCAAAGGCTCGATCACCGTCGACGGCACCAGCCTGACGGTCAATGGCGTGAATGGTGCCGAGTTCGAGTTGACGATAGTGCCGCATACCCTGGGTGAAACCATCATGGCCGACTACCGGCCCGGGCGGCAGGTCAACCTCGAAGTGGATTTGCTGGCGCGTTATCTGGAGCGCCTGTTGCTTGGCGACAAGGCTGCCGAACCCAAGGCCTCCGGCCTGACTGAAAGCTTTCTGGCCGAACACGGCTACCTCAAACATTGAATTGAAGGGACGCCCCATGGCTCTCAATAGCATCGAAGAACTGGTTGAAGACATCCGTCAGGGCAAGATGGTCATCCTCATGGATGACGAGGATCGCGAGAACGAAGGCGACCTGATCATCGCCTCCGAGTGCGTGCGCGCCGAGCACATCAATTTCATGGCCAAGCACGCGCGTGGCCTGATCTGCATGCCGATGAGCCGTGAGCGCTGCGAGTTGCTCAAGCTACCGCTGATGGCGCCGCGCAATGGCTCCGGTTTCGGCACCAAGTTCACCGTCTCGATCGAGGCGGCGGAAGGGGTCACCACGGGTATCTCGGCCGCCGACCGGGCGCGAACCGTGCAGGCCGCTGCGGCGCCTGGCGCGAAAGCCGATGACATCGTCAGCCCCGGGCATATCTTCCCGCTGATGGCTCAGCCTGGCGGCGTGTTGGCGCGTGCTGGCCATACCGAGGCGGCCTGTGATCTGGCGCGCATGGGTGGGTTCGAGCCGTCCGGGGTGATCTGCGAAATCATGAACGACGACGGCACCATGTCCCGGCGTACCGAGCTCGAGGCGTTCGCCGCCGAGCACGGGATCAAGATCGGCACCATCGCCGATCTGATTCACTACCGTCTGATCCACGAACGCACAGTCGAGCGCATCGCCGAGCAGCCGCTGGACAGCGAGCTGGGCCACTTCAATCTGGTCACCTACCGCGACTCGGTAGAAAACGATGTGCACATGGCGCTGACCCTGGGCAAGATTTGTCCGGACGAACCGACCCTGGTGCGCGTACATAACATGGAGCCGCTGCGCGACCTGTTCATGGTCAAGCAGCCGGGCCGTTGGAGCCTGCGTGCGGCCATGGCCAAGGTGGCGGAGGCGGGTAGCGGTGTGGTGCTGTTGTTGGGTAATCCGCTGACCGGCCCGGACCTGTTGGCGCACCTGGAGCGTCAGTTGGGTAGCGAGCCGAAGATTACCAATCCGACTACCTACAGCACGGTCGGTGCCGGTTCGCAGATTCTGCGTGACCTCGGCGTGCGCAAGATGCGCCTGATGAGCTCGCCAATGAAGTTCAACGCGATATCCGGTTTCGACCTGGAGGTAGTAGAATATCTGCCCTCTGAATAAAGACCGCGTGAAAACTACTGCGCATCGGTGATGCTGCGTTAAAAACAGGTTCGGAATGCTCATTGACTACAGTCAACTCCGCTTCCTCGCCTGTTTTTGCCTTGCCTGACCTTCGCTCGATACGTTTTCAAGTAACCTTTTTAACAGCCGATGGGACGCGGATTCGCGCCCAGGTTCTTTAATATAGATTTGCTCTTTCACACGAGAACGCCCCATGACCCTGAAGACCATCGAAGGTACTTTTATCGCCCCCAAAGGCCGCTATGCCCTGGTGGTCGGCCGCTTCAACAGCTTCGTGGTTGAAAGCCTGGTGAGCGGCGCCGTTGATGCGCTGGTTCGGCACGGCGTGAGCGAAAGCGACATCTGCATCATCCGCGCGCCGGGTGCCTTCGAGATTCCACTGGTCGCGCAAAAAGTTGCCCAGCAAAGCGAATACGCGGCGATCATCGCCTTGGGCGCGGTCATTCGTGGCGGCACTCCGCACTTCGAATACGTGGCCGGTGAATGCACCAAGGGTCTGGCTCAGGTGTCCATGGAATTCGGTGTGCCGGTGGCATTCGGCGTATTGACCGTCGACTCCATCGAACAAGCTGTCGAGCGTTCCGGCACTAAAGCGGGTAACAAAGGTGCCGAAGCCGCGCTCTCCGCCCTGGAAATGGTCAGCCTGCTGGCGCAGTTGGAGGCCAAGTGATTAACGACGAAGACGACACCTTCAACCCGCCCGCCGAGAAAGGCCCGAACGCCCCGACCGGTAAGATTGCCGCGCGCCGGCAGGCTCGCAGCCTTGCCATGCAGGCCTTGTATCAGTGGCATCTGGCGGGTCAGGCGATCAACGAAATCGAGGCGCAATTTCGCGTCGACAACGATTTCACCGCGGTGGATGGTGCGTACTTCCGGGAAATCCTGCACGGCGTACCGGCGCATAAGACCGAGATCGACGAGGCCTTCGCGCCTTGCCTGGATCGTCCGCTGGAAGAGCTCGACCCGGTTGAACTGGCGATTCTGCGCCTGTCGACCTTCGAGATGCTCAAGCGCCTGGATGTGCCGTACCGCGTGGTGATCAACGAAGGCATCGAGTTGGCCAAGGTCTTTGGCGCTACCGACGGGCACAAGTTCGTCAATGGCGTGCTGGACAAGTTGGCGCCACGCCTGCGCGAAGCTGAAGTTCGCAGCAACAAGCGCTAACTCGTGCACAGCCTGCCGCGTGGGTGAATTCGAACTGATCCGCCAGTACTTCGCTGCCTCGCCTTGTGCGCAGGCCGGCGAGGGCGTGGTGCAGGGCATCGGCGATGACTGTGCCCTGTTGGCAGTGCCTGCGGGCGAACAGCTGGCGATTTCTACCGACACCCTGGTTGCCGGGGTGCACTTCCCCGATCCTTGCGATCCTTTCTTGCTGGGCCAGCGCGCGTTGGCGGTGGCTGCCAGCGATCTGGCGGCGATGGGCGCTACGCCTATCGGCTTCACCCTGGCCTTGACCTTGCCGCACGCCGAGCCCGCTTGGCTGGAAGGTTTTGCCCGCGGCCTCAACCACATGGCGCAAAGCTGCGGCCTGACGTTGATCGGTGGCGATACGACGCGTGGCCCGCTGAGTTTGACCCTGACCGTGTTCGGCCGGGTGCCGGTTGGCCTGGCGTTGACGCGCAAGGGCGCCCAGCCGGGCGAGTTGCTGTGTGTCGGTGGGCCGCTAGGCGATGCCGCGGCGGCTTTACCTCTGGTGCTTGGCCGGCAGCAGGCGGCGCCAGAGATCGCCGCGCCGTTGCTGGCGCGCTATTGGTCGCCGCAGCCGCAGTTGGGCTTGGGCTTGGCTTTACGGGGTAAGGCCTCGGCGGCGCTGGATATTTCCGACGGCCTGCTGGCGGACTGCGGGCATATCGCCGCGGCCTCCGGCGTTGCGTTACGCGTCGAGCGGGACAAGCTGCCGATCTCCCCAGGCGTGCGGGCGTTGCTCGATGAGGCGGCGGCTTGGCAGTGTGCGCTCAGTGGCGGCGATGACTACCTATTGGCCTTCACCTTGCCGGCGGAGCACGTGCCGGAATTGCAGGCGGCCGGCTGGCCGATCCAGGTGATCGGCCGGGTCGATGTGGGGCAGGGCGTGCAGCTCATGGATACGGCCGGTCAGGCCATCACCCCGCCGGCGCGGGGCTATCAACATTTTGGGAGCGGCGGTGACTGATTCCATCAGCAAGGCGCCGCCTACGGTCTGGCGCAATCCCTGGCATTTCCTCGCCTTTGGCTTCGGTTCGGGCACTCTGCCGAAAGCGCCGGGCACCTGGGGCTCATTGGTGGCGCTGCCCTTTATCCCGTTGTGGCAGATGCTGCCGGACTGGGGCTATTGGTTGATGCTCGGGGCAACCATGCTGTTTGGCTTCTGGCTGTGCGGCAAGGTCGCCGATGACCTGCGCGTGCATGACCACGAGGGCATCGTCTGGGACGAAATGGTCGGCATGTGGATCACCCTCTGGCTGGTGCCTGAAGGCTGGCAGTGGTTGCTGTTAGGCTTTCTGGTGTTCCGCGTTTTCGACATCATCAAGCCGTGGCCGATTCACTGGATCGATCGGCACGTGCATGGTGGTGTCGGCATCATGCTGGATGACGTGTTGGCCGGAGTGTTCGCCTGGCTGGTGATGCAGCTTGTGGTCTGGGGTGTGGCCTGAGGAAATAACCTATGCGCGGCGTCTGGTTGGCACTACTGCTTTGCGCTCAAGGGGTGTTTGCGGCCCAGGTTGAGCCGGCATTGCCCGGTGAGATTCGCCTGGCCAGCGAGGTCTGGAGTGGTCACACCGAAGCTGACGGCCGTGGCCTGGCCTGGGACATCCTGCGGGCGGTATTCGAACCCGCGGGGATCAAGCTGCAGATTCGCAGTGTGCCCTATACTCGCTCGATCGGTCTGGTGCAGCGCGGTGAGGCGGATGCCTGGGTCGGCTCCTACCTAAACGAGGTTCGGGAGGGCGTGTTCTACTCGCATTGGCACTATGATGCCGATCAAATCAGCGCCCTCAGCCGCGCCGATGGCCCGGAGGTCAGCTTGGCGACGCTGGGGGACTTTCGGCGGGCCTGGGTGCGCGGCTACGCCTACCAAAAGTATTTGCCGAACTTGACCGACTTCCAGGAAATTTATCGGCGCGACGGTATCCTCTCGATGCTGGCTTTAGGGCACATGGATTTCTATATCGACGCACGCACCGAGGTGGATGATGTGCTTGGTGAGGCCGCCGATAAGTCCACTTACCGCGTCACCGATATCACCCTGCTGCCGCTCTACCTGGGTTTTGCCGATACCCCGGATGGGCATGCACTGGCGCAGTTGTTCGATCGGCGCATGGCCACGTTGGTAAAAGCCGGTAGCTTGCGTCCGCTGTATGCACGCTGGCAGCAACCCTACCCCTTCAAATGACTAAGAGAGTCTCGATGCGTCGCCTTAATCTGCTTGCTGCCGTGTCGCTGGTCGCTGCCAATGCGTTCTGTGTCAGTGAGCTCTGGGCGGCGTCCCAGGTGCGGGTCGTCGGGCTGTTCCCCGGGGCAGCGGTGCTGAATGTCGATGGCCTGCGCAAGCTGGTGAAAGTCGGCCAGACCGGTCCTGGTGGAGTGGTGGTGGTCAGCGCCGACAGCCACGGTGCGGTTTTGCGCGTGGATGGCGTGGAACGAGCTTATGGTCTCAGCCGCGAATACAGCGAAGGTTTTGCCGCGCCGACCAAGACTCAGCTAAGCATCGCCAAGGGCGTAGGTGGGCATTATTGGATTGCTGGCGCGGTCGATGGTCACCCGGTGCAGTTTCTCGTCGATACCGGCGCCACCTCAATCGCGCTGAACGATGCCCAGGCCAAGCTCCTGGGGATCGATTACCGGGTGGAAGGCCGGCCGATGGTGGTCAGTACCGCAAGCGGCACGGCCAAGGCGTGGCGCATCACACTCGATCGGGTCAAGGTCGGCGCCCTGGAAGTCCTCGGAGTTGAGGCGGTTGTGCTGGAAGGTGCGGCACCGACCGAGGCGCTGCTGGGCATGAGTTTTCTCAACCGTGTGCGCTGGCGCGAGGAGCAGGGCGTGCTGGTGCTGGAGTCCAAGCAGTGAGCCCGAAACCGTAAGCGTGGCGCCAAGAGCCTGTGCTCGATTGGCTGCGCGTGTCCACGCGGGTTGAAAGCAGGCTCGGTCAGTGGCAGTTACCGTTGCGCCTTGTGACCCACGTGGATGTGGGGAATGCCGCTACCCGTAGGGAACGGGTGCGGCCCTGGCTTGCGCTGGCGACGCTCTTGAAGCGGTTCTAAAGATCAAACCCTTCGATCTTTATAGCCAGCAATTCAGGCTGACCCGCCGGTGGATGCTGCTGTTACAATGCCGCCCTCGCGAATTTTCCGCCCTCTTATCTACAGGAGCATCCGGTGCCTGTCGTATTCGTCGCCGCCTCCCAGCTACCCACACCCTTCGCAGTGTTCACCATGCATGGCTTTCGCGAGGAGGCCACCGGGCGTGAACATGTAGCGCTCACTCTGGGCGATGTTGCGGACGGTGCGCCGGTTCTCGGACGTCTGCACTCCGAGTGCCTGACGGGTGATGCGTTGTTCAGCCTGCGCTGCGATTGCGGTTTTCAGCTGGAGGCCGCATTGCGTGCCATCGCCAAAGAAGGTCGCGGCGTGCTGCTCTACCTGCGTCAGGAAGGCCGGGGGATTGGCCTGCTGAACAAAATCCGCGCCTATGAGTTGCAAGATGGCGGCGCCGATACCGTCGAGGCCAATGAGCGTCTGGGGTTCGGTGCGGACCAGCGCGACTATGCCATTTGCCTGCCGATGCTCAGGCATTTGGGGATCGGTTCGCTCAAGTTGATGACCAATAATCCACGCAAGCTCAAGGCCTTGGCCGACATGGGTATTCCGGTCTCCGAGCGCATGCCGCTGCAGATCGAACACAACCCGCACAACAAGCACTACCTCGCGACCAAGGCCGGCAAGCTCGGCCACCTGCTGGGCAACCAGCACCAGGGCGAGGCCGAGGAAAGTCTGTGATCCGCAGTGAAGTGCGGCGTCGCCTGGCCCTGGTGTGGTGGCGCCAGATGGCGCTGACGCTGGCGCCGCTGTTCGTTCTCAACCTCTTGTTCGGCGCCGGCAAGACGGTCTCTGTGCTGGCGATGCCGTTGTTCATTGCCGGGCTGGCCTCGATGTTCGTCAGCTTGCCGCTGTTCGGCGCCTACAAGCGCGCGTTGATCGCCACCGAAAAAGCCCTCGATAGCCCCGCCGAAGCGGATGCCTGGCTGGAATTGGCGCACCGCCGGCGCCTGGCGTTTCTCGGCGCTGGGCTACCGGCCTGGATCGCGGCGTTGGCAGTGTTCGCCGGGTTGGAGGCGATCCCGCTCATCCTGCTGGCGTTGTCCAGCCTGGTGCTGTTGTACCTCTACCGTATTCCTCGCCAACTCGGCTGATGCGCCCACTACTCGGGTGTCTGCTGCTAACGCTGGCCTGGCCGCTGGCAGCGTTCGAGCGGGTGGTCAGCCTCGCGCCGTCCCTCAGCGAAATCATGTTGGAGCTGGATGCCGGCGACCTGTTGGTCGGTGTGCTGGATGGCGGCGAGCGCCCGGCCGAGCTGGCGCATCTGCCTTCGGTCGGGCGCTATGGTCAGCTCGAGTTGGAAAGCCTGCTGGCGCTTAAGCCCGATCTGCTCCTGCTCTGGCCGGACAGCATCAGCGCCAGCCAGCGCGAGCAACTGCAACGCTTCGGCATCCCCTTGTATGAGGCCGAGCCGCACAGCCTCGATGAGCTCGGCCAGCAAGTCCTCGAACTCGGCCGTCGTCTCGACCGCGCGCCGCGCGCCGCGCAACTGGCGGCAAACTTCCAGGCGCGCCTGAGCGAGTTGCGCCAGCGTTATCGGCGCGCAGTGCCGCTGCGGGTGTTCTATCAAATCTGGGACACGCCGCTCTATACCATCGGCAGCCGGCAGATCATTGGCGATGCGTTGCGTGTGTGCGGTGCCGAGAACCTCTTCGATGATTTGCCACTACCGGCGCCGCAGGTCAGTGTCGAAGCAGTGCTGGCGCGTGATCCGCAGGTGATTCTGCTCAGCGCTCCGGGTCTGGCCGCTGCATGGCAAGCCTGGCCGCAACTGACGGCCGTGCGACGCCGGCAAGTCTGGACGATTCCAGATAAGGGTCTGGAACGGCCCAGCTTGCAGATGCTGGCCGCGACCGAGCAGCTCTGCCAACAGCTAGATCGCGCCCAGTAGGTTGGCGCTGAGCGTAGCGATGCCCAACCTACTGTTGTACGCAGTGCGCCACTCTGATTGTTCTCCCGGCCTGACTGCTTACAGTTCAGTCGCCCAGGTGAAACCCAGCAGTAGCGCTCGGCCCTCTTCCCGGTAGGGGTAGTTCACCCGCTGATAGGCATAGAGTGCGCGGCTATGATCCTTGTCCAGGGCATTGCTCAGTTTCAGATCCAGCGTC
>JBOICE010000136.1:0-1960 GCA_050739815.1 Pseudomonas sp.
GCGCAGGCTGCCTCGCGCAAGCGCGCAGATCGTCAGCGCTCGGCGGAGGCGTCGATCCATGGCGATCCGCTGGTGCAGCAAATGATTCAGCAGTTCGCTGCGGTGATTCGCGACGGTACGATTGAACCCGTCGATACGTTAGTGACCCCCTGAACTCTCTCCCTGAATACTTGAGGTGATTCCCATGATGAAAGGTGGCATGGCCGGCCTGATGAAGCAGGCACAGCAGATGCAAGAAAAAATGCAGAAGATGCAGGAAGAGCTGGCGAACGCCGAAGTGACCGGCCAATCCGGCGCCGGCTTGGTGAGCGTAGTGATGACCGGTCGGCATGACGTCAAACGCATCACCCTGGATGACAGCCTGATGCAGGAAGACAAAGAGGTTCTCGAAGACCTGATCGCCGCTGCGGTGAATGATGCCGTCCGCAAAATCGAGCAGAACAGCCAAGACAAGATGTCGGGCATGACCTCCGGGATGCAGCTGCCCCCAGGCTTCAAAATGCCCTTCTAGGTTGCTCGTGCCGCCCATGCAATGCGCATGGCGGTGTTGCCGCCGGGTTCGGAATCCTCATGTGCACTAGCACACTCCGGTTCCTCTCCCGTCGGCGCCTTGCCCTGCACACTGCCTGAGCGTCCCGTTTCGTCCCCCGCATTTTGTGAGTGCCTGTCATGAGCTTCAGCCCGCTGATTCGCCAACTGATCGACGCCTTGCGCATTCTGCCGGGTGTGGGGCAGAAGACTGCGCAACGCATGGCCTTGCAGATGCTCGAACGTGATCGCAGTGGTGCTCTGCGGCTGGCGCAGGCGCTGACGCAGGCGATGGAGGGCGTTGGCCACTGCAAGCAATGCCGCACGCTGAGTGAGGATGAGGTCTGCCAGCTGTGCCTCGACCCGCGACGCGACGATAGCGTGCTCTGTGTCGTGGAGGGACCGATGGATGTGTATGCGGTCGAGCAGACCGGCTATCGCGGGCGCTACTTCGTACTCAAGGGGCATCTGTCACCGTTGGATGGCCTCGGCCCAGAGGCCATCGGCATTCCTGACTTGCTGGCGCGCATCGAGCAGGCAAGCTTCAGCGAGGTGATCCTCGCCACCAACCCAACGGTTGAAGGTGAGGCTACGGCTCATTACATCGCTCAGTTGCTGGCCAACAAAGGCTTGATTACCTCACGCATCGCCCACGGCATGCCACTGGGTGGCGAGTTGGAGCTGGTGGATGGCGGCACTTTGGCGCATGCGTTGGCCGGTCGTAGACCCATCAACCTCTGATTCACGCCGGCGGACCTAGCGCCGCCCGGCCTGGCGAATGCCTTCAACCCCGCGCTAAAATTTGCCCATCCACGGCTGGCAGGCGTTTTCGCCCTGTGCGTTGGCCGATGCTTCACCTTGAAAACCAAGCAAGCGCTCGGTATGTTCGTGCGAACCTTATCTGGAGCTTGGCCATGCCCGCTTTTCAGGAATACTTCGACGAATCCCATCAACTGGTGCGCGACTCGGTGCGGCGCTTTGTCGAGCGGGAAATCCTGCCGTATATCGCCGAATGGGAGGAGGCTGAGGAGTTTCCGCGTGAGCTGTACCTGAAGGCCGGTGCCGCTGGGATTCTCGGGATTGGCTATCCGGAACAGCTTGGCGGCAGCCACGAGGGCGATCTGTTCGCCAAGGTGGCGGCCAGTGAAGAGTTGATGCGCTCCGGTTCTGGAGGCTTGGTTGCCGGGCTGGGTTCTTTGGATATCGGCCTGCCACCGATAGTGAAATGGGCCAAGCCGGCGATTCGTGATCGCGTTGTGCCGCAGGTGCTTTCTGGTGAAAAGATCATGGCGCTGGCGGTGACCGAACCGTCCGGCGGCTCGGATGTGGCCAGTCTGAAAACCCGCGCAATACGCGAGGGCGACTTTTACCGGGTGACCGGCAGCAAAACCTTTATCACCAGCGGCGTACGCGCTGACTACTACACCGTGGC
>JBOICE010000137.1:0-4199 GCA_050739815.1 Pseudomonas sp.
CCCAGCTGGCGCAGCAGCAGTTCACTTTGGCTCCAGAAGTTAAGGACTCCCTCACGCAGTTTGGCGCTGCGCTCGTCGTCGTCCAGTTCCGTCCACTCGGCCGGAGGCTGCTGTTTCAGGCGGGTGCGGTAGATGCCTTCCAGCATCGGTGCTTGTTCGTCTTCGGGCACTTCCAGTTGGCTGGCCTCGGCAGGCACCTTGTCGCCGCGGCGCTGCAAAATCTTGTAGTAGATGTATTGGTATTCGCGTTCTAGACGCTGCTGGGCCAGCAGTGGCCCGTCACTCTTGGCCGCACTCATGCCTTCTACTTCCAGACGCAGACTTGGGCGTTCTTTGAGGGCTGCCGAGAGTGTGCTCAGGGCTCCCTCGGCCTTGCTGTCCAACGCGTCACTGCCCGCGGCGAATTGCACGGTGCTGAGGTCGACATCGCTGCCGCCGCCGACCAGCCCACCGATGAACTTGAAGGGCGCCTGCACGGCACGCAGCACCAGATTGCGCAGGGTTTGCCAGACAATCGGCATCACGCTGAATTGTGGGTTGTTGAGATCGCCGGAGACTGGCAGCTCAATCTCGATCTTGCCTTCCGAGTCTTTCAGCAGGGCGACGGCCAGGCGTACCGGCAGATCGACGGCATCCGGGCTATCGACCTGTTCACCGAGTTGCAGCTTTTCAACGACCAGTTTGTTTTCGGCGGTCAGCTGGCCTTTTTCGATGCGGTAATGCAGATCGAGATTGATCCGGCCTTTGCGGATCCGATAGCCGGCGAACTTGCCGGAATAAGGCGTCAGGGTGGTCAGCTCGACATGCTTGAAGCTGGTGGTCAGGTCCAGGCTGTCCAGCGGGTCGAAGGGATTCAGGTTGCCGAGAATGCTGACCGGCGCATAGCGGTCGACCTTACCCTTGATGTCGACTTTCGCCGGCTTCGGGTTGCGGCTATCCAGGGTGCCGATTTGGCCGTTGAGCTGCTGGATCGCGGTGGCGAAGTTGGGCGTCAGGCTGAAGTCGGCGAAATTGGCCGAGCCGTCATTGATGTTGATTTCTCCAATATGGATGCCCAGCGGCTTGCCGGCCGCTGCAGGTTTTGCCTGGGGGACGGCTGGCTGAGGAATGAGCAGGTCGCTGACGTTGGTGGTGCGATCCTCGTTGATCATGAAGCGCGCATAGGGCTGCGTCAGGCTGACTTTGGCGACCTCCAGGTGGTCACCATGCTGGTAATTCAGACCGTCGAGCACCAACTGCTGCCATTTGACGAAGTCGCGCTCTTTAAGGGTGTCGAGGCTGTGCAACTGATTGACTTCGGCTCGCCCGGCGACGCTGAAGGCCAGCGGTTCGGTGCTCTGCAAGTCGACAGCAAGGTCACTGCCGAGCAGACCACTGCGCAGTTCCATGCGGACGAAGGGGGTCAGGTAAGCTTGGGCCACGCGCAGGTCGATATCCTGGGTGGCAACCTGCAATTTGGCGCTGATCGGGCTCAGGTTGACCTGGCCGGCGACATTGAGCTTGCCCTGTTTGCCCAGGCCGGTATCGAGCTTCAGGGTGAAAGGTGACTGGTTGAGGCTGTCGAAGTTCTGCAGGTCGAGGTTGAGCGGGCCGAGCTCCAAGGCGACGGCTTTCTCGGGCACACGATCGGCCAAGTGGATCCGATAGCCGCGCAGTTGGGTATCGCGCAGTAACACCTGCCAGGGTTTGCTCGGTTCAGGCTCCGCAGCTGCCGGCGCCGTGGCATCGCCGGTGACGGGCGCCGGTGCGGCAGTCTTGCCTTCGGCGGTTGGGGTGATAGCTTCTGGTTCAGCAGCAGGTGGGTTGTTGGCCGGAGCCGGTGCCGGTTTGGCCGGTTGTGCAGAGGGCTGTGAAGCGAACAGCTTTTGCCAGTCCAGTTCGCCGTCTTTCTCGCGGGCGGCCCAGGTTTCCAGGTTCTGGCTGCGAATCTTGCCGACGATGACTTGCTGTTTAACCAGGTCGACCGAGGTTTCGCTGACTTCTAAACGCTCCAGGCGTACCAGTGGTCGACCATCGGTCGCCTTGATGGCGAACGGCGCGATGGTGGCGGAGACGTTGTTCAGCAGCAGCTCGGTGCCTTTGCTCAGGTCCAGCCTGTAGTCGGTGGCGAGGCTGATTACGCCATCCTCCAGTACCAAGGGCACGGCGTCGCGGACGTAGGGCCAGAAGGCTTTCATCTTGCCTTCGGTGAGCTTCAATTGGCCGCTGGAGGTGATCGGAGTCAGACTGATCTGCCCGCTCCAGTCGACGCGCCCACCGTGCGGGCCTTTGGCGACCAGGCTCATCTCGGAGTGGTCGTCCGGCAGGGTGCTGAGTTTTTTCAGTTCCAGATTGAGCGAGTCATAGACGAACTCGACCGGCTCGCTCGGGCGCAGGTCGGCAAAGTGCAGGCCGCCCTCGATCAATTGCAGGCGGTCGATGCGCAGCGGGAAAGGCGCGCTCGGCGCTGTATCGGCCGGCGGTTCAGGCTTTGTCGGTAGTTTGAACAATTGCGCCAGGTTGAGCGTGCCGTCCTTGGCGAACAGGACTTCGGTGTGGGATTTCTCCAGCTCGACCTCCGCCAGGTGCAATGCACCACTCCACAGGCTGTCCAGTTGCAGGTTGGCGTGCAGGCGCTCGAAAGCTAGCTGATCCGCACCTGGCTCGCCGAGATGCAAGCCCCAGAGCGTCAGTTCCAGGCTGAAGGGGTTGAGCTCCAAACGCTCGAGCCTGGCCGGCACAGTGGCGAGTTCGGCCAGCTGTTGATTAGCGATACGCAGGGCTAGGCCTGGGAGGATCAGGAAGCCGAGGAGGCTATAGAGGGCGAAGGCAATCAGCAGGGCGCCACCGGCGCGTTTCAATCCTTTGGGCATGGCGAGACTTCAACTTTCCTGGCAAGAAGTGTTTTGGAGTATGGCACGCGCTTGGGGTTCCAAGCGCGGTCTGCGTCATTTCCTAGAGCTGAAGAATCAGGGTCTTCAGCGGCGGGCGGCCATCGACTGAGGGGAAGTCGGCAGCGGGCGCCAGCACTTGGCAGTCGCGTACCGGCCGACCCAGCTTGTTGGCGCAACGCAGCACCTGCTCACGCCAGTCCTCAAGAGCTACTTTCGCCAGGTTGTTGCAGCACATCAGCACGCCATCCTCGGCAGTGGCTAGCAACGCGGGTTTCAGCAGGCTCTGGTAGTCACGCAACAGGTCGACAGTGCCGAAGGCGCTTTTGGCCCAGGCTGGCGGGTCGAGCAGTACCAAGTCGAACTGACGTTGCTCCAGGCGCACGTAGCTCGGCAGTTTCTGTCCGCGGCGCTGGGCGATGGGTAACCCAGCCAGCTGGCGGATGGCGGGAAAATAGTCGGACTGGATAAATTCCATCGCCGGCAGCTCGGGGTTGAGCTGGGCGTTCTCTCGGCCGACCGCCAGATTGCCCTCGGCGAAATCCAGGTTCCATACCTCGCTGGCGCCACCGGCCGCCGCACACAGGCCCACGCCGCAGGTGTAGGCGAACAGGTTGAGCAGGCTTTTGCCGGCGCTGTGGGCTTTCACCCAACCCCGCGCATTGCGCAGGTCGAGAAACAGCAGCGGGTCTTGACCGGCGTGGCGGCCACGCACGCGATATTTCAGGCCCCATTCGTGGCCGATCAGATCTTCCAGCGCGGCTGCGCTGGCTTGGTAAACCGGGTCACTGCGATCGATGCGGGAATTGCCGCGTGAGCGATCGTTATACACCAGCAAGGTCTCAAGGCCGAGGCGAGCGTTGATAGTCGCGTGCAGTTCCAGCAGGGCTTCAGGTTCCAGCGTGTTATGGAAACTCTGCACCAGCAGTTGCGGGCCGTAGCGGTCGATAGTCAGGCCGGAGGCGCCTTCCTGGCTGCCGTGGAACAACCGGTAGCAGTCAGTGCCTTGAGCATGCAGCTCGGCTAATAGCGGCTGACGATTGTCGAGGGCGGCGCGCAGCGCCTGATCGAGAGAAGGCATGCGCGACGACTCAAAAAAGGAGGTGCGCAGTTTATCAAGAAAAACGCCGACACTCGGGTCGGCGTTGCAGTGGAGTGGCGTAGGTTGGGCTGCGTGGAGCTCAGCCCAACCTACGCCAAGCCGACGAGTCAGGCGCGCTCGATCGCCAAGGCCACGCCCTGGCCGCCGCCGATGCACAAGGTGGCCAGGCCTTTCTTGGCGTCACGCTTGATCATCTCGTGCAGCAGGGTCACCAGTACCCGGCAACC
>JBOICE010000138.1:0-9770 GCA_050739815.1 Pseudomonas sp.
CCGCGCAGCTTGTTCACCACCAGCGTAGCCAGGGCTTCGCCTTCAACGTCTTCGGAAACGATCAGCAGTGGGCGGCCGGCCTTGGCAACAGCTTCCAGAACTGGCAGCAGTTCACGGATGTTGGAGATCTTCTTGTCAACCAGCAGGATCAGCGGGCCGTCGAGCTCGGCGGTCATGGTGTCTGGCTTGTTGACGAAGTACGGGGACAGGTAGCCACGGTCGAACTGCATGCCTTCAACAACCGACAGTTCGTTTTCCAGGCCCGAGCCTTCTTCAACGGTGATCACGCCTTCCTTACCGACTTTTTCCATCGCCTGGGCAATGATGTCACCGATGGAGTTGTCGGAGTTGGCGGAGATGGTGCCGACCTGAGCGATGGCTTTGGTGTCGGCGCACGGCTTGGATTGGGCTTTGAGCTGAGCAACGATGGCGATGGTCGCCTTGTCGATGCCGCGCTTCAGGTCCATCGGGTTCATGCCGGCAGCGACGGCTTTCAGGCCTTCGCTGACGATCGATTGAGCCAGCACGGTAGCGGTGGTGGTGCCGTCGCCAGCGTCGTCGTTGGCACGGGAGGCAACGTCTTTAACCAGCTGAGCGCCCATGTTCTCGAAGCGATCTTTCAGCTCGATTTCTTTGGCCACGGAAACGCCGTCTTTGGTGATGGTCGGAGCGCCGTAGCTCTTCTCGATGATCACGTTACGGCCTTTCGGGCCGAGGGTCGCTTTTACTGCGTCGGCCAGGACGTTAACACCAGCCAGCATTTTCTTACGGGCGGAATCGCCGAATTTAACTTCTTTAGCAGCCATGATCGATATTCCTCAATTCGTTTCGGTGGAACGGAATTCGTAGCGACGTTGCGCTGGAATCAGTCTTCAACAACGGCCAGGATTTCGTTCTCGCTCATTACCAGCAGGTCTTCGCCGTCAACTTTGATGGTGTTGCTGCCGGAGTAAGGACCGAATACCACTTTGTCACCCACTTTCACGGCCAGCGGACGCACTTCACCGTTGTCCAGCACGCGGCCGGCACCCACGGCGAGGATCTCGCCACGGTTCGGCTTTTCGGCAGCGGAACCCGGCAGAACGATGCCACCAGCGGTTTTCGATTCTTCTTCACTGCGACGGATGACGACGCGGTCATGCAGAGGACGAAGCTTCATTGTCGATCTCTCCCAAGTAAGGTGGTTTAAAGCCGCCGGTTTATGCACCGGCTGGTTAACACATCCGGCGTTGCCGGTTGCGGCCCGCAGGGCGGACCGCAGAAGACTGCCTGTCGTTAACCGACAGAGACCTTGCGGTGACCACTACATAAGGGCGGGCAAGGGTATTTCAAGGGCGACTAAGAAAAATCTTTAAGAGTCGCGGTGCTCGAACTCGCCTTCGATGACATTCGGTCGAGCCGGCCCGGAGCGAGCCTGCTGGTCATCGGCAAAGGCGCGTTGGCGCATAGCCTGATCGACCGCCCGCTGGCGCACTTTATTCACCATCAGGCGACGGGTAAACGGCAGCAGGCAGAGCAAGCCGAAGATGTCGCTGATAAAGCCCGGCAGCAGCAGCAAACCGCCGCCGACTGCGATTAGCAGACCTTCGAGCATCTCCTGTTCGGGCAGTTCGCCCCGCGCCAGACGCTCACGGGCGCGCCAGGCGGTGGCGACCCCGGCCACCCGCAGCAGCACGCTGCCGAGCACCGCACTACCGATAATCAGCAGCAAGGTCGGCAACACACCGATGGCACTGCCGACTTTGATCAGTACGGCCAGCTCAATCAGCGGAAACACTAGAAGAAGGAACAGAAAAACGCGCATCAAAACAATCCCTGGGCGGAAGAATGACTTCCAATGTTGGTTAAGTAATGGCGCAACCGCACAAATTCAAGCCCGTACCGTTCCGCCGGTCGGCCAAACTTCGGCCCGCGCCAGTGCTACCAAGGCCTGGCGCACCGCGCCGGGATTACTGCAAACCTCGGGAAACGCCAGCCAATAGAGCGCCTGATCGATGCGCAGGTGAAAACCCTCACTGTCGATTCCAGCCAGTTGCGCCGCCGGTTCACGCGGCAGACCGGCCAATTCGACGTAATGGGCAATGGCGTTGGCATGATCACTGTTCATGTGCTCGACCATGCTCAGCTCCGCCGCACCGGCGAAGGGGTTGGCCAAGGTGACGCTATCGACCCAGTGGATCGCGCCAAAGCCACCGATATAGCGAGCACGCACCGGCTCCAAGACCCAAAAGTCGAAGTCATGGACCTGATGGTAATCCTGTGAACTGGGGAAATAGCGGTAATAGCGCTCAGCCGCCGCGGCGATCGCCTCTTCATCGCACAACTGACGGGCCTGAGCCAACAAGGTCAGGCGGCCTACGGCCTGCACATCTTGGGCTCCACGCTCGCCGACCAGCAGCGAACACTTGGGGTCGAGCTGCACATTGTGGGTGTGCTGGGCGATGCGGCTGATCAGGATCAGCGGTCGGCCCTGTTCGTCCAGGCAGTAAGGCACCACCGATCCGAAAGGGTAGCCCGGCATGGCCTTGGACTGGGTGGAGAGCACTCCACGGTATTCCTTGAGTAGCAATTCTCGGGCATGCTTGCCAGCTTTCACGCTCACCTTATGACTCCTCGCAAAGAATTCGTCGAAAACGGACAGGCGCTCAGCATAACGACTCGAAGCGCCAGCGGGGGTAACAACCGATACACCTTTTGGGGATTTGGCATGCAACTGAAAGACAAAGTCATCATTATCACTGGCGGTTGCCAGGGGCTAGGCCGCGCAATGGGCGAGTACCTGGCGGCCAAAGGCGCCAAGCTGGCACTGGTCGACCTCAATCAGGAAAAGCTCGACGAAGCCGTGGCCGCCTGCAAGGCCGCCGGTGGCGACGCCCGTGCTTACCTGTGCAACGTCGCCAATGAAGAGCAAGTGATTCACACCGTGGCCCAGATCGCCGAAGACTTCGGTGCCATCAACGGCCTGGTCAACAACGCCGGCATCCTGCGTGACGGCCTGACCATCAAGATCAAAGACGGCGAAATGACCAAGCTGAGCCTGGCTCAGTGGCAGTCGGTGATCGACGTCAATCTGACCGGCGTATTCCTCTGCACCCGCGAAGTGGCGGCGAAGATGATCGAGCTGAAGAGCGAAGGCGCGATCATCAACATCTCTTCGATCTCGCGTGCCGGCAACATGGGCCAGGCCAACTACTCCGCCGCCAAGGCCGGTGTAGCCGCCGACACCGTGGTCTGGGCCAAGGAACTGGCGCGCTACGGCATCCGTGTCGCCGGCGTGGCACCGGGTTTCATCGAGACCGAGATGGTCGCCAGCATGAAGCCGGACGCATTGGAGAAGATGACCTCGGGTATCCCGCTCAAGCGTATGGGCAAACCGGCTGAGATCGCCCACTCGGTTGCCTACATCCTGGAAAACGACTACTACACCGGTCGCATCCTCGAACTGGACGGTGGTCTGCGTCTCTAATCGCAGCCTTCGCACCAAGAAAAAGCCCCGCCATTGCGGGGCTTTTTCTTGTTCGGCGTAGAACCCCTCCAATGTCTGCTGCGGGCTTCGCGCGTGATGCTTCGTTGGAGGGGGTGCTTACCAGCCGACCCCGAAACCAACGCTGTAGCGCGTTTCGTCTAGCTCGCCATCCTCGGCACCGCTGACCAGGTTCTTTTCCGCCTTCACATTCAGCGAGGCCCAGTCCGTCACCTTGTAGCGCAGGCCGGCCTCGGCCTCCAACTCGTAGTCCGTATCCCCATCAATCGGCTTGCCAACCTCGCCGTTGCTGAACATTTCAACGCTTTTGCCCACCAGGTAACGGTTGTAATCCCACTTCAGGCCCAGCGAGTAGAAGTCATTGTTGCCACCGTCCGAGTATTCGTAGTCGTTACGGTTAACCAGGGTCGCCAGGGAGAAGGCGCCCAGTTCATCGTCCCAGAATTGATAACCGGGACCGCTACCGATGGTGCGTTGAGACGAGACATCTTCAATCTTGTCGCGCCGATAGCTCAGCCGCCCCTGCCAAAACCAATGTTCATCGAGGAAACGGTCGAGGGCGTATTCGGCGTCCCAGTTGTCCGTGGTGACCACATTGTCTTGTTTTTCGCGGTTATAGCCGCCCTCGGCGTTGTGCCGCCAGCGGCCGTGGCGCGCCTTGGTCTTGAAATCGACGTCGTAGTCGTCGGTATCCTTCTCCGCCCGCTTGTAGTCCAGGCCGACATCGACGTTACCCTTCCAGACAAAATCCTCCACCAGCGGCCTGGGCTTCATGATCTGCTCGATGCTGGCCAGCTCAACTGTCTTCGGCGCTTCACCGTTGACCAGGGTGACTTTGCCCGACTCGGCCGCTTGCAGCGACTTGGCCCGCTCGCCAGTCACCTCATCCTGTTTGACCAGCATTTCCTGGTCACTTTGCAGGGTGGCGACCTTTTTCCAGTCGAGCGCTATAGCGCCGCCGTAGTCGGTTTCCAAAACCAACTTGCCGCCATCGAAGAGTTTGATTGTGCCAGTCAGCCGGTCGCCGTTTTTCAACCACACCGTGTCGGCAAATGAGGGCCCCGCAACAACAGCAAGGACAACGCACAGCAAAGCACTAGACAGCTTATTGATAGACAACATAGGGGTGGCGACTGCTCCGGTTTGCGAAAGGCCGGGCATTACCCGCAGGCCCGACGCCAGTGCAAGGACTGACCGGCAGGAGTCTGTTGAGTTCAACCGAATTGACCAACGCACACTCGCGCCAGAGCGGCCAGCGCCCTACCAGCCGACCCCGACGCCCAGCAGGTAACGCCGATCCGAACTGCTCACCGCCGCCACACCACCGGTCTGGTTCAACTCATAGAGCAGTGACAGGCGCGCCCAGCTGTTGAGGCGATAACGCAAACCAAACTCGCTGTCGAGGTCATAGTCGATCTCGCGGATCTGCGGGATTTGCAACTCCGCGTTGCTATAGAACTCCAGCCGGGTGCCCCAGAGTAAGCGCTTGTAATCCCACTCCAGCGAGTAGGTGTTGAACTCCAGATCACCTTGCGCAGACTCGAAGGTGGCCCGATTAAACTTGCCGATCAGGTCGAAACGCCCCAGCTCGTTGTCCCAGAAGCGATAGCCGGGGCCGCTGCCAAGAATGCGCTGGCGCTGGATGGTGTCGAACTCATCACGCTGCTGCTCGATGCCCGCACGCCAGAACCAGTGGTTGGTGAAGAAACGGTCGAGGTCGTACTCATACTTCCAATTGTTGTCGGTTTGCTCGTCGTTCTGAGTCTCACGCTCCAACTCACCGGTCAGCACATGGCGCCAGCGGCCATGCTCGACCCGGGTGTTGCCCTTGAGTTGCCACTCATCGGTATTGTCTTCGTTGCGCTGCATGTCCAGCTTGGCATCCAGGTTGCCTTCCCAGAGCCGATCCTGCAGCAATGGGCGCGGCGGCACCAAGCGGGTGATACTGGCCAGCGGCACGGTCTCGGTAGTTGAGTTGAGCACCCGCACCATGCCCTTGCCGGCCGCGTCCAAGCGCTTGCTATGCTCGCTGTCGAGGCCCGCACGGCGCAACAACAAGGGTTTATCTGAGCGCAGGGTGTCGATATCTTTCCAATCGATCAGCACCTGGCCGGCGTACTTGGTTTTCAGCGCCAGCTTGCCGCCATCCAGCAGTAAGATTTCGCCACTCAGGCGATCGCCATTATTCAGCCAAACGGTGTCCGCCCAGGCAGGCATGACTAAGCCCAACAGGGCACTTAAAAACACAACAGTTGAGAGCCGGATACGTAGCAGCATGATCCATCGACAAGCAGAGGGTGAGGACGAGGCGGCAGAGCATGCCTGGGCCATCGGGCCAACGGCAAGCGCCGAGGCACGGCGTGCGGCACTGTACCTGACTCTGGCGCAGGTGCCGGAAGGCAAAGTCGTCAGCTATGGGCAGTTGGCCGAGCTGGCCGGCCTTGGTCGTGCGGCGCGCTGGGTTGGCCGTACCCTCAGCCAACTGCCGCAAGACAGCACACTGCCCTGGCACCGCGTAGTGGCCGCTGGCGGCCGGCTCAGCTTGATTTCAGACAGTCCCTCCGGTGACGAGCAACGTGCGCGTTTACGCGCCGAAGGCGTGCGCATCCATAACGAACGGGTGGATATGCAGCGGCATGGCTGGCGCCCGATGGAGCACAGCGGTTAGAGTGCGCGCGTTGATTTTGTAATCCAAATTTGTAATCCACGCTCCGTACTCCCCAGGCAGATCACAGCCCAATGCCCCGTAAAACCTGGCGCGCCGCCCTCGCCACCTACGCTACCCCCGCCAGTTTGGCTTTGCTCCTGCTGGGGTTCGCCGCAGGCCTACCTTATATGTTGGTGTTCTCCACCCTCTCCGTCTGGCTCCGCGAGGCCGGCGTAGCGCGTGAGACCATCGGTTTCGCCAGCTTGATCGGCCTGGCGTATGCCTTCAAATGGGTCTGGTCGCCACTTCTCGACCAATGGCGCCTGCCACTGTTGGGTAAGCTGGGCAGGCGCCGCTCCTGGCTGGTGCTGGCCCAACTGTTGGTTGCAGTCGGGTTGGCGGGCATGGCGTTGTGCGATCCACAGCAACATTTGTCCTGGCTGATCGCCTTGGCCGTGTTGGTAGCCTTTGCCTCGGCCACGCAAGACATTGCCGTCGATGCCTACCGCTTGGAAATTGCCGAAGACAGCCGCCAGGCCGCGCTGGCTGCCAGTTATATGGCGGGCTATCGGGTCGCCGCGCTCTTGGCGACTGCCGGTGCGCTGTACTTCGCCGAATGGTTCGGCTCTACCGGCGCGCTGTACAAGCATTCGGCCTGGGCCGGGACCTACCTGGTGTTCGCGCTGTTGATGGTGCCTGGGATGCTCACCAGCCTATGGATGAGCGAACCGCCGGTGCCGCTGCGCACCCAACTGTCGGCCGCCCGCTATGGGTTTAGCCACCAGATGATTTCGGTGCTGGTGTTGATAGTGCTGCTCATCTCGGTACCCGCGATGTTCACCCAGCTGTATTGGACGGACTTCGAGAGCGTGCTGTTCCACGGCAACAGCGTCCTTGACCTGCTGCTGCATGATCGGGCCTTTCTGCGCGCGCTGCTCTACATCATCCTCACTTCGCTATGCCTGTCGTCCATGGGCCGCCGCGGCTTGGCGCCGGTGCTGACACCGATCAACGACTTTATCCTGCGCTACCGCTGGCAAGCCCTGCTGCTGCTCGGCCTGATCGCCACCTATCGCCTGTCGGACACGGTGCTGGGCGTGATGGCCAACGTGTTCTACATCGACCAGGGTTTCACCAAGGAGCAGATCGCCAGCGTCAGCAAGCTGTTCGGCCTGGTCATGACCCTGCTCGGTGCCGGCCTCGGCGGTTTGCTGATAGTGCGCTTCGGGATATTCCCGATTCTGCTGATCGGCGGTGCGGCGTCGGCGGCGACCAACCTGCTGTTCCTGCTGCTCACCGAGATGGGCCCGCACCTGCAGATGCTGGTGCTCACCATCTCCTGCGACAATTTCAGCGCCGGTTTGGCCACCGCGGCCTTCGTCGCCTACCTGTCGAGCCTGACCAACCTGAAGTTCTCCGCCACCCAATACGCGCTGCTCAGCTCGATCATGCTGTTGCTGCCACGGCTGATCGGCGGCTACTCCGGGGTGATGGTGGAGAAGTTCGGTTATAGCGACTTCTTCCTGATTACCGCGTTACTCGGCGTACCGACGCTCATTCTGATCGCCTGGCAGTGGCGTCGCGAGGGCCCGCAGCCCAATGGCTCGACGCCAACTCCCAGCGGCGAACAGCCCTCCACGGATCAGCCATAAAAAAGGCCGGCAATTGCCGGCCTTTTGCTCTGTGCAGCATTAACTGCCCTGCTGCAGATGCACCACCCTATGCGGGAAAGGGATACTGATGCCCGCGGTCGTCAGGCGCTCCTTGGCCTGCTCGATAAAGTCGAACGTCACCGGCCAGTAATCACCCGTGGCCACCCAGACCCGCAACGACAGATTGATCGCGCTATCGCCCAGCCCGGTAACGAACACCTCCGGCGGCACCGCCTTGCGCACCCGCGCGTCGGCAGCCAGCTCCAACAGCACCGCGCGGGCCAGCTTGATATCACTGCTGTAATCGATCCCCAAGTTGATATCGACCCGCCGCGTTTCCTCTCGCGAATAGTTGGTGATATTGCCGTTGGAGAGGCTGCCGTTAGGCACGATAACCACCTTGTTGTCGGCGGTTTTCAGGGTGGTGTGGAAGATCTGGATACAATCCACACTGCCGCTGACACCCTGCGCCTCGATCCAGTCACCGGCACGAAACGGGCGGAACAGCAAGATCAGCACCCCGCCAGCGAAATTTGCCAGGCTACCCTGCAGTGCCAGGCCGATAGCCAGACCGGCGGCACCGATAGCTGCAATGAATGAAGTGGTTTCCACCCCCACCATCGAGGCCACGCTGACCAACAACAGCACCTTGAGGATGATGTTGGCCAGGCTGCCAATAAACCCGTGCAAGGCGCGGTCGACATTGCGCAGTTCCAACAGACCGCCGACCTTACGGGTCAGCTTGTTGATCAGCCACCAGCCGATCAACAAGGTCAGCATTGCCAGCGTCAGCTTACCGCTGTACTCCAGCACCACCGGCAACCAGGCTTCCGACATTTTCACCACTTGCTCGACGTTTAGATCCATAGGAGCGCTCCTTTCAGCGACTTAAAACGAAACCGCCATGGCAAACCATGGCGGCAAAACTTTTAGCGAAACCTCTGCGACGCCACTGCGGCGCAGAGGTTCCGTTGACTGCGCATTAATCGCGGAAGTTGTTGTACTGCAGCGGCATTCCGAAGTCTTTGGCGCGCAGGGCCGCGATGGCCTCCTGCAGGTCGTCACGCTTCTTGCCGGTGATGCGTACCTGCTCGCCCTGAATAGCGGCCTGCACCTTAAGCTTGCTGTCTTTGATATGCGCGACGATCTTCTTCGCCAGCTCCTTATCGATACCTTCACGCAGCACGGCTTCCTGCTTCACGCTTTTGCCCGAAGGGTAGGCCTCTTTCAATTCCAGGCATTGCACATCGATCTTGCGCTTAACCAGGCTGAGCTTGAGAATCTCCACCATCTGTTCCAACTGGAAATCCGCATCAGCGGTCAGGTTGATGGTCAGTTCCTTGAACTCGAAAGTGCCTTTGCCGCGTAGGTCGTAACGACGCTCCAGCTCTTTCATCGCATTATCGACGGCGTTGGTGACTTCATGTTTGTCCAGTTCGGACACCACGTCGAACGAGGGCATGGGATTTCTCCAGATAGACGGCGCGATCCACATCACGGACAGGATGCGCCAAGCTTGACGGTTAAAATGCCGGGTCATTATATAACTGCAGATACAATCACTGCCCGGCCATGTACCGGCACTTTCACCACTGCCATCGAGTCTGCCAATGCCCAACCCCCATCTCAGCATCCTGGTGGTAGACGACGCCAAGTTTTCCAGCGCCATGATCGGCCGAGCACTGAGCCAGGCCGGCTACCTCGACGTGCGCTTCGCCAACAGCGCCGTAGAAGCAATCAAATTGCTCGAACAGCGCCCGGCCAGCGTTCTGCTAGCCGATTGGCTGATGCCGGAAATCGACGGTCTGGAGCTGACTGGCCGCGTACGCCAGCTCGACGAGATGGCCGACCACTACACCTACATCATCCTGCTCACCGGCAAGGAAGGTGAAAATGTACTGGGCGAAGCCTTCGACCGTGGCGTCGATGACTTCATCAGCAAGGCCGCAATGAGCGAGCAATTGGTGCCGCGGGTCTACGCCGCCGA
>JBOICE010000139.1:0-12521 GCA_050739815.1 Pseudomonas sp.
CTTCCAGAAACTGAAGCAGTTCCGTCGGATAGCAACCCGGTATGAACGACTGGCCAGGAACTACCAGTCGATGCTCAGCCTTGTATCAGCCGTCATATGGCTAGCCTGATTGAGAACGCCCCCTAGGTATCGGTGAGCATGGTCTGATCTCCGGGTTCCCGCCATACCCGGTTTTCAAAACTGGCTTAGGGGCGTCGTACCCGGAAGATTAGCCAACCAAGGATTGGATCTCAATGGATGGGGATGGTGAGGCTTAGACGCGAAACCCCCGTATCGCCTGGTGTTTACGGGGGCAATCTGGCCACTTCGCAATCGGTGATCAGCCTGCTGCGCCAGCGTTTGAGCAGTGAGGGCGAGCATTTACATAATGTGTCGAGCTTGTTTGCCGCCGCCACATTGGTGGGCGATACCGTACGAGAGGTGCTGGCCCGCGAGGGTGGCGCCACGTTGACCCAGGGTGTCGACCTGGGTTGCTCCTTTCCTCTCGGGGGGCAGATTCGCGGTGAAGCGCCGGCGCTTTACAACCTCTATCCGCAGGGCAACTTCATCGCCTCAACCGAGGACACGCCGTACTTTCAGATTGGTGAAAGCAAATACGGTAAGCCGATTCTGGATCGTGCCCTCAGCCATCAAACGACCTTGCAGCAGGCGCTGCGTTGCGCGTTGATTTCCTTCGACTCAACCATCCGCAGCAACCTCTCGGTAGGTATGCCCTTGGATTTGCTGGTGTACCAAACCGACAGCCTGGAAGTGCCGACGGGTTTCCGGGTGCGCGAGGGCGACGCTTACTTCGATGAGATTCGCCAGCAATGGTGCAGCGGTCCGCGCGAGTTGCTTGGTCAACTGCCGTCGCCACCGGGCGACTACTGGGAGTAGCCGCTGCGCGGTGCATCTGTAGGCCGGCGTAGAGCGAAGCGAAACCCAGCAAGCGGATCTGCAAACCGGCTCACCTCATCAATTCGCCACCTTGCGTCCGGCCATATGCCGCAGATAGCTGAGTAACTTCGTCAGCTCGCTATCGCTCAACACAGTTTCGCTGAAGCCCGGCATCTTGCCCTGGGGCCAACGCCGCATGCTTTGCGGGTCGCGGATGTACTGTTTGAGAAAGTCACCGCTGAAGTACTCGGTGGGGTTATGCGGAACATTCAGATCCGGGCCGAACTGCGAGTCGCCGGCGGTGTTCAGCCGATGGCAGGCCATGCAGTTCTTCTGGAATAGCGCAAAGCCCGATTGCACGTCCGCATTGGCGGTGGCTGCTGGTAACAAGGCGGGGAAGCGTTCGGCAACCGAAGCGAGTCGGCGAATCTTGGCGACCTGAAACGGCCACTGCTCCGGGCCAATATTGGCTGCTTTCGGGTTGCTCCAGACCAGATAAAACGGCCCGGCGCTCGGTTTCCCTGCGGCTAGCGATGGCCAAGGGCGAGCAGGGTCCTCCACAGCCAGCCAGGCGCGGCTCCCCATGTTGCTCAACAGTGGGGCGGCAGGCAGCTCGGCGGCAAAGCCATCCAGTGCCACCGCTTGCAGATGATCACCCGGCTGCACGCCCGCGAGCAGCGCCGCCAGAGGCACGGCACGATAGGTCATGGCCTGCTTGTAGCTGACGTCATCGGCGATCTCGATCTGCTGCGCCTGTGGGTGGGCGAGCAGCTCTGCGGTGCTCCAGTTGCGGCTGCCTGCGGGCAGTTCCAGAGTGAGTTCGGCGGCGTGTAATGGAGTGAGGGTTGTCAGCAGGGCGAGAAACAGTGTGCGCATTTTATCCCTTGCTCCTTATTCCTTATGGATCAAAGCGGTTTTCAATTCTTGGTAACCACCGGCGTTGATCACATGGCTATACCCCAACTTGCGCAGCTCATCCTGGGCGATACCTGAGCGGCGGCCGCTGCGGCAGTAAAGGACGATGGTGGCGTCTTTATCCGGGGCAAGCCCGCCGATCTGCGTGCCGATTTTCTCATAGCCGATCCGGTTGGCGCCGGGCAGGGCGCCTTCGACAAATTCCTCGGGTGTGCGTACATCGATCAGTAGCGTTTGGGGCGCCTTCAGTGCCTGAACGGCAGCAGCCTGATCGACTTCGCCGGCAGTGGCCTGCAGGCTGAAAAGCAGAGCAAAACCTGCGAATAGGGTGCGCATAGCCGTCTCCCAGAGCATGTTGATGGCACCCGAGCACAATGCCTGAGCCCGACACCGACAGCTAGTCTGGTCGTTTGCACAGTTGGGTGTGGGTGATGTTGGCGGCGTTGTTAGCGCTACGGGCACTGAGGGGCGTCGCCGGCATCGGCAATGCGCCTTGAGGTATTGATTGGCTATGTCCAAATTACGTGTCGCAAGCGCTGCCGTAGGTTGGCTTGAGTCGCGTAGCGGCGAAGCCCAACGTTCCGCTATTTATTCGTTCGCTTGCTGGGCGGTGGCTGCCAGCGCTGCGTTGACTGCCAAAGGCAGTGCGCAGCGACTGGGAAGGGCACTGGTCAACTGATCAGACGCGTTAGGTTGGGAAGAATCAAAATCACCGTGGTGGCAAACACAATCAAGCTGGCTTGGCGGATTTTTGGTTGTTTAAACATGGCATTCTGCCTTTTATTTTTGTGGGTGTGGCGCCCAATACCCGCTCTCAAGGCCTGTCGGGTTGCCGCGTCACGCCGAAGCGTGGAGTCAAAAATCGTTCCGGCAAAACCCGGCAACGACACCTAGCCTTTCAACTCTAGGGGTCGCATCACACTTCGCTTAGAAGACTTGGTATCAAGCAGCTCGCTGTTAGTAGTGCTCAGTTATGCCCGTCGGCGCGCAATTGTGTGGCAACCCTTGCGCCAGACACATTTTTCTGATGCTGGCCAATGGCCGCGTGGCTGCTGACCGTTCGTCTGAGCAAAGCGGTCAATAGCCCTGAGCATTTCGGTCATTGAGCGTGTCCCCCCTGGCGCTAAGGTGTACTGGTCAAACAAGAACAGGCGATTTCTGGGTTGCTAAGCTGCAACCTGAGGTTTACGCCGCTATCTATCCCTCCTGAAAGGAGGCCAGAGGACACCATGACCGAAGCATTCATTTTCGACGCGGTGCGCACACCCCGCGGTAAAGGCAAGAAGGATGGCGCTCTGCACAGCGTCAAACCTGTCAACTTGATCGCTGGCCTGCTCAAGGCCTTGGAGGAGCGCAACCAGTTCGATACCAGCCAGGTCGATGACATTGTCCTTGGCTGCGTAACCCCGGTGGGTGATCAAGGCGCCGACATCGCCAAGACCGCGCCGATGGTGGCTAAGTGGGATGTAAGCGTTTCCGGCCTGCAGATCAACCGTTTCTGCGCCTCAGGCCTGGAAGCGATCAACCTCGGCGCGATGAAAATCCGTTCCGGTTTCGAAGACCTGGTAGTGGTCGGTGGGGTTGAGTCCATGTCCCGCGTGCCGATGGGCTCCGATGGTGGCGCTTGGGTCATGGACCCGGAAACCAACATCAGCAGCAACTTCGTGCCGCAGGGTATTGGTGCCGATCTGATCGCCACCCTTGAAGGTTTCAGCCGCACAGACGTCGACTCCTTCGCCTTGCGCTCGCAGCAGAAAGCCGCCCGCGCCAGCGCCGATGGCTCGTTCAAGAAATCGCTGATTCCGGTCACCGACCAGAATGGCGTGGTCCTGCTCGACCACGACGAATTCATTCGTGGCGACTCGACCCTGGCTGGTTTGGGCTCGCTCAAACCAAGTTTCGAGATGATGGGCCAGATGGGCTTCGATGCGACCGCCATCCGCCAGTACAGCCACGTCGAGCGCATCAACCACGTGCATACCCCGGGCAACAGTTCGGGCATCGTCGATGGTGCCGCGGCCATGCTGATCGGCTCCGCCGCCAAAGGTAAGGAACTGGGCCTCAAACCGCGCGCGCGGATCGTCGCCACCGCCGTCACCAGCACCGATCCAACCATCATGCTCACGGGCCCGGCGCCGGCCACCCGTAAAGTGTTGGCCAAAGCCGGGCTGAGCGTGGACGACATCGATCTGTTCGAGGTGAACGAAGCCTTTGCCTCGGTGGTGATGAAGTTCATGAAGGACATGGGGGTGTCGGAAGACAAGGTCAACGTCAATGGCGGTTCCATCGCCATGGGCCACCCGCTCGGCGCCACCGGCTGTGCCATCCTCGGCACCCTGCTCGATGAGTTGGAGAATCGCAATCTGCGCTATGGCCTCGCCACGCTGTGCGTCGGCGGCGGTATGGGCATTGCCACCATCATCGAACGTATCTAAGGAGCTTCCATGGGCTGCTGCGCTCGCTCCGCCCATGGAGAGCTCCCCACAGTTGGGGTTAAAAGAAAATGACAGACGCCATTCGCTATGAAAAAGGCCAGGACAATATCGTCGTCCTGACCATCGATATGCCCGGCCAGAGCGCCAACACCATGAACGCGGTGTACCGCGAGGCCATGGGTAAGGTCGTCGATCGCCTGGAAGCCGAAAAGGACGCCATCGCCGGTGTAATCATCGCTTCGGCGAAGAAAACCTTCTTCGCCGGTGGCGATTTGAACGAGCTGGTCAAGGTCAGCAAAGCCGACGCCAACGACTTCTACCAGATGATCCTGCGCATCAAAGGCCAACTGCGCCGCCTGGAAACCCTCGGTAAACCGGTAGTCGCCGCCATCAACGGCGCGGCTCTCGGTGGTGGCTGGGAAATCTGCCTGGCGTGCCATCACCGCATCGCCCTGAATAACAGCAGCGTGCAAATCGGCTTGCCGGAAGTCACCCTGGGTCTGTTACCAGGTGGTGGTGGTGTGGTGCGAATGGTGCGCATCCTGGGCCTGGAAAAGGCTTTCCCATATCTGCTGGAAGGCAAAAAAGTCCGCCCACAGGATGCTCTCAAAGCTGGGCTGATTCACGACATCGCCGCTAACGCAGACGAGATGCTGGCCAAGGCCCGCGCCTGGATCGCCGCCAACCCGACCGCGGTGCAACCTTGGGATGTCAAAGGCTACAAGATCCCTGGCGGCACACCGTCCAGCCCGAATGTGGCGCAGATGCTTGCCATTGCCCCGTCGGTGCTGCGTGACAAGACCAAAGGCTGCTTCCCGGCGCCTGAGAAGATCATGTGCGCAGCCGTGGAAGGCGCGCAGGTCGACTTCGATACCGCTCAAATCATCGAGGCGCGTTACTTCACCGAGCTGACCACCGGGCAGGTGGCAAAGAACATGATTGGGACCTTCTGGTTCCAGCTCAATGAAATCAGCGCAGGAGGCTCGCGTCCGAAAGGCCCGGCTCCTTACGTGACTCAGAAAGTCGGTGTGCTCGGCGCCGGCATGATGGGCGCGGGTATCGCCTACGTTTCGGCCATCGCCGGTATTGAGGTGGTGTTGAAAGACCTCTCCGTCGACGCCGCCGAGAGGGGCAAAAGTTACTCCGCCAGGTTACTGGAGAACAAAGTCGCCCGTGGCCAGATGAGCGCCGAGAACCGTGACGGCATCCTCGCGCGGATCAAGGCTACTGACAACGATGTGGATTTCGCCGGTTGTGATCTGATCATCGAAGCGGTGTTCGAAGATCGCGAGCTGAAAGCCAAGGTGACTGCCGCGGCCGAGCGTAATGCGCTGAGCGATGCGGTGATCGCGTCCAACACCTCGACCTTGCCGATCACCGGCTTGGCCAAGGCCGTACAGAAGCAGGACAAGTTCATCGGCCTGCATTTCTTCAGTCCGGTGGACAAGATGCCCCTGGTGGAAATCATCAAGGGCGAGCACACCAGCGACGAAACCCTGGCGCGTGGCTTCGATTATGTGATGCAGATCAAGAAGACCCCGATCGTCGTGACCGACAGCCGTGGCTTCTTCACCTCGCGCGTGTTTGGCACCTTCACCAACGAAGGTATTGCCATGCTGGGTGAGGGGGTGAGTGCGGCGATGATCGAAACCGAAGCGCGCAAAGCTGGCATGCCGGTTGGCCCGCTGGCGATCTCCGATGAAGTTTCCATGAGCCTGATGACCCACATCCGCGCGCAGACCGTCAAGGACTTGCAAGCGGAAGGTAAGAGCATCGCCCAGCACCCGGCATTCGGCGTCATCGACCTGATGGTCAATGAGTTCAAACGCCCGGGCAAGGCGGCCAATGGCGGCTTCTATGATTACCCGGCGAACGGCAAGAAACAGCTATGGCCGGAGCTGAAAGCGCGTTTCGAGAAGCCTGATGCGCAAATTTCCCAGGAAGACGTGCGCGACCGCATCCTGTTCATTCAGGCCATCGAAACCGTGCGTTGCGTGGAAGAGGGCGTACTGCTATCGACCGCTGACGCCAACATCGGCTCGGTCTTTGGTATCGGCTTTGCCGCCTGGACTGGCGGGGCGCTGCAGTTCATCAACCAATACGGTTTGCAGGACTTCGTCGCGCGGGCACAGTATTTGGCCGAGCAATATGGCGAGCGCTTCGAGCCGCCGGCGCTGTTGCTCGAAAAAGCCTCCAAAGGGCAAGGGTTTTGATGGGGTGAGCCAGCGTGGCTAACTGACCTGAGGCAGTTGGGAAACCGGCTCAGGCGTTTTAAGGAACCGGCTCCGCTAACGAGCCGGTTTTTTTATGGGACATGTTTTTCTGGGTTGGCAGATAGCGGGTGGGCTGCCGAACCTACTGGATGTTGCTGTCTGTTCGTGGGCATTCGCTTTGGCTTACTGGTTGCCCACTAGCGTGTCATTTGTGCCCGGCGCTTATGCCAAGGCTTGTGATGGGCGTGCTGGCCGCTCGGGAGGTGGGTGCTGAGCGGCACTGAGTACAGCGCTGAGGTTAGCCGCTGTTTAGTGGCGGCCTAGCCGAAGCACTCAAGAATAAACTGCCCGGCGAAGGCCATATCCCGCTTGGCGGGCGGGTTACCGGCAATCCGCTTCAGGGTTTCATCGAGTGTGAGGTTGTGCGCGATCAACTGATTGCACTCAATCGTTCTGGCGACAGAGCCTACTGAAGCCTGCCCGATACCGAACAATGAGAAGCCATTGGTCATGACGGCCAGTGCGGCAAGGATCAGCAGGTTTCTCTTTGGCAACGTCATGCTGTCCCTTGACCTCTGGTCGATCGTTGAAGATTTCGCCGTGGTTTACGGTGGTTTATTTCAGCTATGGAGCAGTACGGGCAGCGCCTGGCTTATCCGGCTGAAGACCGAGGCAGATACATCGTTTCTGACGGGCTGGGCCTGGGCTCTTTCGTAGCTGATGCTCAGGGTCAACAGCGTGATGGCACTGATCAGGTACAGGCCAACACCTGCCAATGCGCCATTGCGCGCGTATTTGATGGCCATGCTCATGGCCTTACTCCTTCACGGTGCTGGATTGGATGGGTATGGCTTTGCATGTGATTAATCGATTAGAAAATGAATATATTGCATTTTAAATATCTATTTTATCGATTAAATATGGTGCATAAAAAAGCGAAAAACACCTTTTGAAGCAACGTGGTCTACCGATTAGAAACGTTTCGGCGCGCTCTCTTTCAAGGCCGCCGACTCGGAGAAATTGATGCGCCTCAACGGCTGCAACCCGCCGCTTGACCACAGACCAGTAGGCTAATTGCCTGACGCTCGCTCAACTGTGTCGGCATCTTCAGGGTTACCAGAGCGCCGTCTTGCAGTTGAATGGCCAGTTCGGACTCGAAGTGCAGCCCGTTGCCATCGAAGGTGGCGTAGGTAATGCCGTAAACGTTTTTGCCTGACTCAGATTGCGCGGTATTCATTGCGGCTCTCCCAGGTGTTTATGCGCCGCGCTGCCGCGGCGCCCAATCGGCTATTTCGCAGCAGGTTTTTTCTCTGCTTTGAGTACGGGAGTGGGTGCCTTATCGGCATTGCGATAGGCTTCGGCGTTGGCGTGGCCGACAAAAGCGGAAGCGGCAATCAGGCTGGCAATAGCGGAAAATTTGTTCATGATGCGTTCCTCATGTGGCTGATGGGCTTAACCCGATGGCTGCATGATTGCTGAGCGCACCCACGTGCTGAAGTGAAAGGCCTTTATGGTGACTATCGAGCGCAGTGATAAGTGGATGGGCGTTACCGCACGCTCCGCGCCCGACTCCGTTGCATGAGGCAGGCATGCGGCGTGATCATTAAAATCACACAGGTTGTAAAATTTTATTGACGGAAAAACCTGCGCAGAGAGTCACCAGCCCTCATGCCATGCAAAGCTTTGAAAGCTGCGCCACAGATCGTTTAGCTATTCCTTTGGCATAATCCGTATGTTAAAAAAAACAAACGCCGGGCTTTCACCTTCATCGCTTCAGGAAATCGTTAATGTCGCTACGTATCTGCATTCTGGAAACAGACTTTCTCCGTCCGGAACTGGTTGACCAATACCAGGGCTACGGGAGGATGTTCGAGCAGCTGTTTGCTCAGCAGCCGATAGCGGCCAACTTCACCTTGTACAACGTGGTGGAAGGCAATTACCCCTCGGATGACGAGCGCTATGACGCGTATCTGGTGACCGGCAGCAAGGCCGACTCCTTTGGCGCCGATCCGTGGATTCAAAGGCTTAAGACCTACTTGCTGGAACGCTACGAGCGCGGCGATAAATTGCTTGGCATCTGCTTTGGTCATCAACTGCTGGCGCTATTGCTGGGTGGTAAAAGTGAGCGCGCGCACCAGGGCTGGGGTGTAGGCACGCACCGTTATCAGGTGGCGGAGCAGCCGACCTGGATGAACCCTGCGATGAACGAACTGACCCTGCTGATCAGCCATCAGGATCAGGTCACGCAGTTGCCGGAAAACGCGACGGTGATTGCTTCCAGTGAGTTCTGCCCGATCGCGGCGTACTGCATCAACGATCAGGTCCTGTGCTTCCAGGGCCATCCGGAGTTCATCCATGATTACTCCAAGGCGTTGCTGGAGATTCGTCAGCAGCACTTGGGCGAGCAGATTTACCAACAAGGTCTCGACAGTCTGCAGCACGACCATCAGGGCATCACTGTGGCGGAGTGGATGATGCGCTTCGTTGCGCAGAATCGGACTGCTGAGTCGGCGTAAGTCGCCCGTTGTCCTGCACAAAAAAAGCCCGGCCTGTAGCTGCCGGGCTTTTCTATTCAAGCGCAGAGCAGGACTACAGCCAGCCCATTCTCTTGAAGTTGGCAAACAACCCAGCACAACCAACCCCGATGATGCCGAGTATCCCGTAGTAGCCGTAATGCCAGGTCAGCTCCGGCATGTTGTTGAAGTTCATCCCGTAAATCCCCGCGACAGCGGTGGGGAAGGCCAGGATCGCGGCCCAGGCGGCGAATTTGCGCTGCACCACGCTTTGCCGGGATGACTCCAGCAGCAGGCCGACCTCGATCGCGTGGTCAGCCATTTCCCGCAGCCCGGTCAGGTCTTCTAGTGAGCGCTTGACGTGGATCGAGACGTCGCGGAAGTACGGCCGCATTTGTTTGTTGATAAAGGGGAAGTCCAGCTGTTGCAGCTCCTGGCAAATCTCCAACATCGGTGCGATGTAGCGACGAATCCGCAGCAAGTTGCGGCGCATGCTTTGAATCTGCTCGACATCGGCCTGGGTCAGCGGATTATTCAGGACTTTCTGCTCGAGCTCTTCCAGTTCATCGCTGATTTTTTCCATCAGCGGCCGGTAGTTCTCGATAACGAAGCTGAGCAGCGCATACAGCACAAAGTCTTCACCGTGCTCGAGCATCAGCGGCTGGGCTTCGCAGCGTTGGCGTACGCGGGCGTAGGAGGGCGATTCGCCGTAGCGGGCGCTGATGACATAACCCTTGCCGGCAAATAGCTGGGTTTCGATGAACCGCAACTCGCCGTCTTCGAGAATGGGCGAGTAGAGCACCATAAACAGCGCATCGCCGAAGGTTTCCAGCTTGGGTCGAGTGTGCTGCATCAGCGCGTCGTCGATGGCCAGCTGGTGCAGGTTGAACTGCTTCTGCAGGTTGAGCAGTTCTTCGGTGGCGGGGTCATGCAGGCCAATCCAGACGAAGTGGCCGGGTTTTGTGGCCCAACTGATGCCTTCGTCGAGAGCAATATCGGTGACTTTTTTGCCTTTGGTGTAAACCACAGCAGCAACGACGTGACCCATGGTGTTATCCATTCTCTCCAGTTGAAGGTGCGGGCGAAGCCCTGAAACAGATTACCTCAGCCGGCGGGAATGTCTTACCTGTTAGCGCCTGGCACCGCTAGAGTTTTGCCTTGGAATCAGTCGACAAATTGGTTTTGAAGCGCTTTAACGAGCGTAGGTGGTAATTCATTTTCTTTCGCTACTCGAGTGTTTTGCTCTTGCACTCAAGTAGCCTGCTTCGAGGCTGGATGTCGGGTGCGGACCCGCCAAGAAAAAGCCCAGCGTAGTGCTGGGCTTTGCTGATTACTGGAGGGCAGGTCTGGCTGTCTCTGCCCAGGCGGCGGCGATCTGCAGATCCATCTCATAGATAGAGTGTTGCATTTGCGTGCGGCACTGTTCGATCAAGGCTGGAATATCCTCCAGGGTCAATCCAGCAGTGGGAATGGCGGGTAGGGAGCGAATCATGATCTCACCGCTGTTCCAGCGATTTAGCTGCATGTGAGTACTGTAAGTGCTGACGCATACCGGAATGATCGGCACCCCAGCGGCGATGGCCATCTGAAAGGCGCCTTTCTTGAAGGGCAGCAAACCTTTGCCGAGGTTGCGCGTACCTTCCGGGAAAACCCAAATCGAGGTGTCTTTATGCTGCAGGGTGTCGGTGGTGGTGAGCATGGCCTGTTTGGCTTTACGAGCATTGCCACGGTCGATCAGTACATTACCGGCGAGCCAGTAGAGCTGGCCGAAGAAAGGCACCCATTTGAGGTTTTTCTTGCCAATGCTGACGGTGCGTTTGGGCACCACGCTGCCCAGCACGAACAGGTCATAGTTGGACTGGTGGTTAGCGATCATCACGCAGGCCTGTGGGTGATCGCGCAGCGCTTGGGTATCGGTCTGCAGACGAAGACGCAACATCCACAGCGCAGGCCAGGAGTAGAGGCGGGCGCAGAGGCGGCTGTTGTCTGGATTGAACGGGCGACACAGCCCAATCAGAATGCCGAGTACGCCGGCCAGGATAAAATGCAGGCCCATAAGCAGCATTCGCAGAAGAAAAAGCATTAGTACGCCTGTCAGAACAAAGGGCGCGCAGTGTACGGATGTGCACTGTTTTCGGCAAACCCTGGCGATCAGGGGTAGATCGTCGGTTTTTCCAGAACGTGAATCGAATAAAAAGCCCGGCATCAAGCCGGGCTTTAAGCTCAAGACAAGCGGCTTAGATGAGGTGCTGTTGGTCCAACTCAATGGCCCGGTCCAGAGTCTCCAGCAGCGCTTTGCGCACCTTCAATTTGGTGTTCTTGTGCGCTGTCATGTTGATCTTCTTCAATTGCTGGGCAGTGGCAATTGCCGTGGCCATGAGTTCTTCGGTCGGCACCACTTTGTCCAGGAAACCAGCGTCGACAGCGCTTTGCGGATCGAACATCTCGCCATTGATGACCGAGCGATGGAAGGCCGATTTGCGCAGGCGGTCGCGAGCCAGTTCGATGCCAACGTGGTGCATGGTCATGCCGATCTGCACTTCGTTCAGGCCGATGCTGAACGGGCCTTCGACGCCGATGCGGTAGTCTGCCGAGAGCAGGATAAACGCCCCCTTGGCCACGGCATGGCCGCCGCAGGCGACAATGATCGGGAACGGGTGAGCCAGCATCCGGCGAGCCAGAGTCGAGCCGGCAGCCACCAAGTTGACCGCATTTTGCGGGCCGGAGGTCATTACTTTCAGATCGTAACCGCCAGAAAGAATGCCCGGTTGACCGGTGATGATCACGATTGCCTTGTCCTGCTCGGCGCGATCCAGTGCGGCATTGAAGGCTGCGATCACGTCCGGAGAGATGGCATTGACCTTGCCATTGCTCAGGGTCAGGGTGGCAATACCGTCTTCGAGTTGGTAGCTGATCAGGTCGCTCATGGCGGGAGTCCTTGCTGAGGCATGTACTGAAAGGTGGGCAGACGTTACCGACCCGTCTGGCCAAGGTAAAGCGCTGTGACTGACTGCCCAGTCAGGCACTGCGCGGGTTATCGGCTTGTGCGGCCTGAGTACAGCGCTCCGCAGCTACCGCCTGTATCGAGAGAGGCGATTGGCTCGCTTTCAGCTGCGTTCCTAAGGTTGGCCGGAAACCCTAGGGGCGAGCGATGCGACCATTGGAACAAACGACGGTATTAATACCGGCAGGCATGGTGCTAATCGCTCCGCTGGCCTAGTGGTGCACGCTAATAGCGCGCAAACCAGCGCCCACCGGGCGTGGCGCTACTCTTTGGCTTCAGCTGTTCATTTCCTTGGGTTTTCTACTGTTTGGCAAGCAGCGTTGCGAAGTGAAGGCTCCGCAGGCCTCGGCTCAGGACTAGCATTTAGCTTAAGCGCATGAATCTCCTGTAAAAAACTTTTGCCTTTGTCGGCCTGTTCGGCTAGATTAGCGCGCCTCGACCGACCTGACAGTCGGTCGAGGCTTCGGTGAGGTGTCCGAGAGGCTTAAGGAGCACGCCTGGAAAGTGTGTATACGAGAAATCGTATCGAGGGTTCGAATCCCTCCTTCACCGCCATATTGAGAAA
>JBOICE010000140.1:0-5898 GCA_050739815.1 Pseudomonas sp.
CCCCGCCGACCGTCGATACCGGTGCCGGCTGATCGAACAAACCGCCAGCCCTGATCGACTCAATACCCGCCGCCTTGACCTCGCGCTGCAACTCATCCAGCCAGCTCTTGAACTCCAGCTCGGCATACAGCTCAGCCAAGGCCGCACTATCCGTGGCAGCGATGTGCAAGTCATCGATCTGCACGTCCAGCGGCACATCGAGCTTGATCGTCGCCAGTTGGTAGGACAGGTAAGCCATCTCACGGTGTTCGGCGAGCTTGGCCGGTAGCGTCTTGGCGCCGCGAATCGGCAGCTCCGGGACTTTGTCGAGGTTGGCGTAGAGCACGTCCAGGCCGCCGCCGACCCCCACCAACAGCCCTAACGCGGTCTTTTCCCCCACGCCAGGAACTCCCGGGATGTTGTCGACCTTGTCGCCCATCAGCGCCAGGTAGTCGATGATCAGTTCAGGACCGACCCCAAATTTCTCTTTCACGCCATCCACGTCGTAGACGCTACCGGTCATGGTATTGACCAAGGTAACGTGCGGGCAGACCAGCTGCGCCATGTCCTTGTCGCCGGTGGAAATCACCACGTCGCGGCCGACGGCGGCACTTTGCCGGGCCAGGGTGCCGATCACATCATCGGCCTCCACGCCCTCGACACACAGCAGCGGAAACCCCAGAGCTCGCACGCTGGCATGCAGTGGCTCGATCTGCACCCGCATGTCATCCGGCATCGACGGGCGATTGGCCTTGTACTCGGCAAACATCTCGTCACGGAAGGTGCCGCCCTTGGCGTCGAACACCACCGCGAAAGGACTCTGCGGGTACTGCTTGCGCAGGCTCTTGAGCATGTTCAACACGCCCTTGACCGCGCCCGTGGGCAGGCCCTTGGACGTAGTTAGCGGCGGTAAGGCGTGAAAAGCGCGATACAGATAAGAAGAACCGTCCACTAGGACTAAGGGAGCTTGTGACATGCGCAGAATCAACCTTTTCGACGGGGTCGGCGCTAGAATGACCGAACCATTGACGACAAAGGGACAAGGTTACCATGCGCACCATAAACCGCCTGTTGCTGGCCAGTTTGCTAGTACTCAGCCCGGTCGCTGCCTTCGCCGAGGAGCCAGTGTCTGCCGAACCGGATGTGACCATTCGCCAAGACGGCGACAAGACCATCCAGGAATACCGGGTCAATGGTTTCCTGTACGCCATCAAGGTCATCCCGAAAGGCGGCAAACCGTACTTTCTGGTGCGGGCCGACGGCAGCGACGGCAATTTTATCCGCTCGGACAACCCCGACATGCTGATTCCTTCCTGGGAAATCTTCAGCTGGTAATCGCCAGCCCCATGAGCCGTAAGGTCTGACCATGTCTGTATTCACGCCTCTTGAACGCACCGAGCTGGAAGCCTTTCTCGCACCCTACGGGCTCGGTCGCCTGCGCGACTTTCAGGGCATCAGTGCCGGAAGTGAGAACAGCAACTTTTTCATCAGCCTGGAGCAGGGCGAGTTCGTCTTGACCCTGGTGGAACGCGGCCCGATCCAGGATCTGCCGTTCTTTATCGAACTGCTCGACGTGCTGCACGCCGCCGGCCTGCCGGTGCCCTACGCCCTGCGCACCACCGATGGCGAGGCCTTGCGCAGCCTGGCGGAGAAGCCGGCGCTGCTACAGCCACGCCTGCCGGGCAAGCATGTCAGCCAACCGAACGCCCATCACTGCAGCGAAGTCGGCAACCTGTTGGCACGCCTGCATCTGGCCACCCACGCGCAGGTGCTGGAGCGCAAAAGCGACCGCGGCCTGGACTGGATGCTCAGCGAAGGCCCAAGCCTGGCGCTGCGACTACCGGAACAAGACCTGCCGCTGCTGCGCGACGCACTGGCCGAGATGGCCGCACTCAAGACTCAGATCCTCGCGTTGCCGCGCGCCAACCTGCATGCCGACATGTTCCGTGACAACGTGCTGTTCGACGGTACTCACCTGGCCGGGCTGATCGACTTCTATAACGCCTGCTCGGGGCCGATGCTCTACGACCTCGCCATCGCCCTGAATGACTGGTGTTCGACGAAAGACGGCAGCCTCGATGGCGCGCGCGCCCGCGCTCTGCTTGGCGCCTATGCCGCGCTGCGGCCGTTTACTCCGGCCGAAGCGGAACTCTGGCCGGCACTACTGCGCATCGCCTGCGTGCGTTTCTGGCTGTCGCGGCTGATTGCTGCCGAATCTTTCGCCGGCCAGGGAGTGCTGATCCATGACCCATCGGAGTTCCAACGGCGCCTGGCACACCGCCAACAGGTCAGCTTTCCGCTGCCGTTCGCACTCTAAGAGCTGGTATGGCTGAGCGGGTAGGGTGGGCTTTAGCCCACCAGGCTCTGGTGGCGGTGGGCTGAAGCCCAGCCTACGTCAGTCAAGCAAGCACGCCACTCACAAGCGCTCCAGGCAACCCGCCAGGTCGTTGCCCAGGTTATCCAGCAGTTGCTCGTAGCCTTGCGCATTGACCGGCAGGCTGCCGCCCAGTGCATCCAGCTCAGCCAACTGCACGGGCAAACCCGCGGTCAGGGTTTGCGCCAGCCGCGGGAGCAGCGGCGGCTCGCTGAACACGCAGGTCGCGCCCACTTCTTGCAAACGCTCGCGCATCGCCGCGACATGCCGCGCCCCCGGCTGCACCTCGCTGGCCACGCCGAACACCCCGGCGTGCCGCAGGCCATAGGCGGCCTCGAAATAATCGTAAGCCTCGTGGAAGACAAAATAGGGTTTGCCGGTGATGCCCGCCAAACGCGCCTTCAAGCGTTGATCCAAGGCCGTCAGGCGCTCACCGAACGCCTTGAGATTGGCCTGATAACGCACGGCATTGGCTGGGTCGACGGCCGCCAGGTCGGTGGCCATCCGTGCGGCAATCACCCGAGCATTGGCCGGCGATAGCCACAGGTGCGCGTCCAGCGTGCCCGGCCGGTGCTCATGGTCGTGTTCATCCGCCGCATCGGCAGCCTCTGCAGGCTCGGCTGGAGCTTCGCCAAAATGCCGCAGGCTCAGGCCCGGTAAGCTTTGCACGGCCACACTGGGCAGACTGCGGCCTTGCAGCACGCGGGGCATGAAGCCTTCCATATCCGGGCCGATCCAATACAGCAGCTCGACCTCGCGCACCCGCCGCACATCCGAGGGGCGCAAAGCATAGTTGTGCGGCGAAGCGCCCGGCGGTAGCAATACCTCTGGCGAGCCGACACCATCCTGAACGGCAGCGGCGATGAGTTGCAGGGGTTTGATACTGGTCAGCAGGCGCACTTGCGCCTGGGCCGAGACCGCGCAGAGGGCAAAAAACAGCAGGGCGAGCAAACGCGACACAGGAGCACACTCCGCAGCGAAAGAGTTATAGAATAACGTCTCTTTCAACAACCGTCGCCGCCCATGATCCTGACACCCTTGGCTTCCCGCCCCCACGACCACTCCCATTGCGTGCATAACGCCCTGGCGGAAGCCGACGCCATCTGTGCCCGCCTGGGCCTGCGTTTGACTGCCCTGCGCCGACGGGTGCTGGAGCTGGTCTGGCAGAGCCACAAGCCACTGGGTGCCTACGACATTCTTGGCGTACTGGCCGAAGAAGACGGCCGCCGCGCCGCCCCGCCAACGGTCTATCGCGCGCTGGATTTCCTGCTGGAAAACGGTCTGGTGCATCGCATTGCCTCGCTCAACGCCTTCGTCGGCTGCAACCACCCGGAACATGCCCACCAAGGCCAGTTCCTGATCTGTCGCAGCTGCCACGCGGCGATCGAGCTGGAACAGTTGGCGATCAGCGAAGCGATTGTCGCCAGCGCCAGCGCCGTTGGCTTCGCCGTGGAAGGCCAGACCGTCGAAGTCGTCGGCATCTGCGCCGGCTGCCGGAAAGCCGAATGAGCGACGCACTGATACGCCTGCAAGGGGTTGGCGTGAGCTTCGGCGGGCAGAGCGTGCTGAAGGATGTGCAGCTCAGCGTGCATCCGGGGGAAATTGTCACCCTGATCGGCCCCAACGGCGCCGGCAAAACCACCCTGGTGCGCGCTGTGCTCGGCCTGCTGAAAACCGAGGTCGGCAGTGTCTGGCGCATGCCGAAACTACGCATCGGCTATATGCCCCAGAAGCTGCATGTGGACCCGACATTACCGCTCTCGGTACTGCGCTTTCTGCGCCTGGTACCCGGCGTCGATCGTCCGCGTGCACTGGCGGCATTGGCCGAAGTCGGTGCCGAACAGGTGATCGACAGCCCGCTGCAAGGCATCTCCGGTGGCGAACTGCAGCGTGTGCTGCTGGCCCGCGCACTGCTGCGCGAGCCGCAGCTGCTGGTGCTCGACGAGCCCGTGCAAGGCGTCGATGTGGCCGGCCAGGCCGAGCTGTATCGGCTGATCACCCGTCTGCGCGACCGCCACGGCTGCGGTGTGCTGATGGTCTCCCACGACTTGCACCTAGTGATGAGCACCACCGATCAGGTGGTCTGTCTGAACCGGCACGTATGCTGCTCCGGTCATCCCGAACAGGTCAGTGGCGACCCGGCCTTCGTCGAGCTGTTCGGTCAAGACGCGCAAGCCTTGGCGATCTACCACCACCGCCACGACCATGCCCATGATCTGCACGGCGCAGTGGTCGATGAGCCGGCTGCCGGCGGCCTGACCATCGAGGGCCCGGTGCAACCGCATGTCCACGGAGATGGCTGCAACCATGCCTGACTTCCTCCTCAACGCCCTGCTCGCCGGCTTAGCCTTGGCGTTGGTCGCCGGCCCGCTCGGCTCCTTCGTGGTCTGGCGGCGCATGGCTTATTTCGGCGACACACTCGCGCATGCCGCCTTGCTCGGCGTGGCCCTCGGCCTACTGCTTGAGGTCAGCCCGACCCTGGCAGTGACAGTGGGCTGTGTGCTGCTCGCGGTGCTGCTGGTCACCCTGCAACAACGTCAACCGCTGGCCTCCGACACCCTGCTCGGGATTCTCGCCCCGACCACCCTGTCACTGGGTCTGGTGGTGCTGAGCTTTATGCGCGACGTGCGGATCGACCTGATGGCTTACCTGTTCGGCGATTTGCTCGCGGTCAGCCCCGGCGATCTGGCCTGGATTCTCGGCGGCAGCGCGTTGGTGTTACTGACGCTGACGGCCCTGTGGCGGCCGCTGCTGGCGGTCACCGTGCATGAGGAGTTGGCCAAGGTTGAGGGCCTGCCTATCGCCAGCCTGCGACTGGCGTTGATGCTGTTGATCGCGGTAGTGATAGCCGTGGCGATGAAGATTGTCGGCGTGCTGCTGATCACCTCACTGCTGATCATCCCGGCCGCCGCCGCCCAACGGCATGCGCGTACGCCCGAACAGATGGCCTGCGGCGCCAGCCTGCTCGGCTTGCTGGCCGTCTGCGCGGGCTTGGCGCTGTCGTGGTTTCAGGACACCCCGGCCGGGCCGTCGATTGTGGTCTCGGCCGCAGGGTTGTTCTTGCTGAGTTTTGCACTACCACGTCGGGTCGCGTAGCCGCTACGCCGCTGCAGGTCGCACACAATCGATCCAGCCGAGGTTTGGTTCTAGCCCGTAGCGCGGTGTAAACTCGCGCGTTTTGCGCCATTTGAGAGTTGCAGGAATGAAGCCGTTCGCCTCCCGTTGTCTGCCCATTGTGGCGATTTCCCTGCTGTTAGCCGCATGCCAGAGCCCGTCAAAGGTGACCGCCCTGCCAACCGATGAGCTGATCGTGGCGTTCCGTCAATTGGACCTGAGCCTGGCCAAGGGTCAACTGAGCGAGGCCGAAAGCCAACTCAGCGCCTTGCAGCAGCGCGCCACCGGCGACACCCGCCTGGAACAGTACCAACGCCAGCTTGCCGAAGCCTATCTGCAACAAGGCCAGAGCGCGCTGCAACAGGGCGACCTGGATACCGCGACCAAGGCCCTCAGCCGTGCCCGTGGCTTCATGCCGCAAGCCCCGGCAC
>JBOICE010000141.1:0-5616 GCA_050739815.1 Pseudomonas sp.
CCGGGTGGGGCACCGATTCCTTGACCAGACTTGGACGAAGCTGCGGCGACTCTGCCCAAAACCGGGTTTTCCGCGATGGCATTGCGGTGTGATACTTGGGCTCATCCGATTGAATTTCCTATCCGTCTATGTGGCGCTGGCCGACCCCAAGGCGCTGGGACTGGGCCTGAACGTGTTCATCTCCATCAGCCTGAAGGAACAGGCCAGGGAATCACTGGCCGAGTTCGAGCGCCGGATCGCCGAACACGACGAGGTGATGGAGTGCTACCTGATGACCGGCGACAGCGATTACCTGATAAGAGTGGCCGTGGCCGACATCGGCGCGCTGGAGAAATTCATACTGAACCAGCTGACGCCGATTCCGGGGATCGAGAAGATCAGGAGTAGTTTTGCGTTGAAGCAGGTTAGGTACAAGACTGCGTTGCCGTTGCCGACGACCCGATAGTGCAATGCTGCACAATGCGCCCGTGAAAACGGCCAACGGCAAGAACGACGCACTGATCAGCTCGCGCGACGCACTCGCGATGCTGGGCGTCAAGCCGCAGACGCTGTACGCCTACGTAAGCCGGGGACTGATCCGCGTGGCTCCGTCGTCGGCGGACGGGGCGCGGATGTACTTCCGCCGCGACGTCGAAGCAGTCACCGCCAAGGGCCGCAGCACGCGCGCCGCTACCAGTGCCGCGGAGCGCAGCCTGCGCTGGGGCGGTGCGGCGGTGATGCACACCGCGATCTCCTTCGTCGGTCCCTGCGGACCGGTTTACCGCGGCCAGCCCGCCCTGGACCTGGCGCGCGCCGGCCGCACCTTCGAGGAATGCGCGGAGCTGCTGTGGAACGGCGCGCTGCCCAAAGAGGTGCCGATGTGGTCGGCGCCGGCGGTGCCCCCGGCCTTTACCTCTTACGCGCGTGTGATCTGTGCCGTGGCGCCGAACAACACCTCGCGCCACCTGCTCGCCTTGGTCGCCAACGCTTACATCGCGACCGTGGAGCGCGGCGGCCCGGACGAGCCGGGCCGACATGAACGCGAAGCCCGTCAGCTGATCCAAGTGCTGGCGTCAGCCTTCGGCTTGCTGCGTTCCAAGCCGCGGCTGGTGCCGCCTACCGCGCCGGACTCGATTGCCGCGCTGGTCGCCAAGAGCAGCGGCATCCCCGCGAGCAGTCCTGTAATCGCTGCGCTGAATGCTTGCTTGGTAATCACCGCCGACCACGAATTGACGCCGTCCACCTTCGTGGCGCGGATCGCGGCCTCTGCCGGTGCCGACTCCATGTCCTGCATCACCAGTGCGTTGGCCTCCTTCGAGGGCCAGCAGAACGGCCTGGGCTGCGACGAATGCGAGCAGGCTCTGCTCACGGCAGGCTCGCGCAAGGCCTACTTGGCCGCTATTGCAAGGAGCCTGGCCGAACGCAGGCCGGTGGCGGGCTACAACCACTTCGTCTACCCGAATGGCGACCCGCGCGGCGACTACCTGCTGGAAATCGCCACCCAACTGGCCGGCAATAGGGCCGACACCGCCTGGATGGTCGGCTGGATCGCGGCGGCCCGCGAACAGCTCGGCGTGCGGCCCAGCGTGGTCGCCGGCCTGGTCGCTGCGTGCGCGGCGCTGGGCATGCCGCGCCGCAGCGCCGGCGCCCTGATGGCGCTCAGCCGCACGGCAGGCTGGCTGGCCCACTCCGCTGAACAACGCTTGAGCGGGGTGGCGGTACGGCCCCGCGCACGCTACATCGGCGTCAGCGCGCCGGAGCGCTGATCGCCCCGGCCCGGCTCAGGCCTGCGCAGCCGCGTCCCAGCTGCGCAGGTGCTCCATGCCGGCCACACGCACGGCCCACTTCTTCTCCGCACCGGGGTTCTTGCAATGGAGCGGCGGCAAGCCCGCCAGCACCCGGCGGATGTTCTCCACCGCCGCGGCGCGCAGCGAATCGACGTTCTCCTTGGTGTAGCCCACCGCGTGCGGCGTCAGGATTACGTTGTCCAGTCTGCGCAGCGGGCTATCCATGGGCAGCGGCTCGAGGGCAAAGGTATCCAGCGCAGCGCCGGCGATGCGGCGCTCCTGCAGCACGCGCACCAGCGCCGGCTCGTCGATGGCGTCGCCGCGGGCAACGTTGACCAGGTAGGCCGAGCGCTTCATCAGGCCCAGCGTTCGTTCGTTGACCAGCTGGCGGTTGCTTGGTGTCACGGCGATGCAGATGCACACCAGGTCGGACCGCGCCATCACGTCGTCCAGGCTGGCCAACTGCACCCCGGCGGGGACGCTGTCCGGATCCGCGTGCGGGCTGTACGCCAGTACCTTGACGTCGAACGGCTGCAGCAGGCGGGCTACCGAGCGGCCGATGTTGCCCAGCCCCAAGATGCCGATGGTCTTGCCGCGTAGCGTGCGGGCATGCACCTGGTCGGGTGCCGGGCGAGGTCGGTTCTCGCGCAGGTGCTGCTCGGTGGTCCGCAAGCCGTAGAACAGGTTCAGCATGAACATCACGGCGGCCTCTGCCATGCCGATGTAGTTCTCCGGCGTGGAGCCGTTGCCCACCAGGATGCCGAGCTCGCCCGCAGCGGCAAGGTCAACGGTCTCCACCCCGATGGTCGGGTTGACCACGGCGCGCAGACTCGGCGCGCAGGCCGCCAGCATCTCGCCAGTGCACAACGAGCGCGAGCTGAACATGGCGACGTCGGCCTGCAGCAGCCGCTCCATGTACGAAGGCGGCAGCACGCTCGGCTTGTCGCCGGGCTTGCTGGAAGGGCCGCGCAGGACGTCCACGCCGTTGCGTTCGAGGTCTTCCACGATGCCGTCGAACAGCGGTTCCAGCATGTGGTCGTGCACGGCGAACACGCGGGGCGTGCGGCCGGCCGAGGCGGAGTTGGACAAGAGGGTCATCCGTTTACTTGAGACGGCCGGTCTGCACGTAGAACGTGCGTTCGGCGCGGGCCAGCCGCTCGAGTTCGGCAGTGACTTTGGCCGGAGTGTCCAGGCCAGGATCCTGGATTCCCCCCTGCTTTTCCAGCTCGGCAACCAGCTGCGGGTCCTTCATCACCTCGTTGAAAGACGCGACGAGCCAGGCCCTGCGATCCGCGGGGATGCCCTTCGGCGCGACCACGTAGCGCCACATCACCCAGTTGATGTCGTCGGTGTTGAACACCGAATTGAAGGTGGGCACCCCGGGCACTGTGGCAACAGGCTTCTGGCTGGCGACGGCAATCGGCCTCACCTTGTCGCCCAGCCCCTTCACTTCGCCAAGGAATCCGAACGAGATGTCGATGTGATCGCCCATCAGCGCCGCGATCGACGGCTTGCCGCCGTTGAACGGCACTTTGTTCAGGCTGACCGAGGCCTTCTGCTCGACCTGCTCCGCCAGCATCTCCAGCAAGGTGGCGGCAACGGTGCCGACTTTCACGCCCCCTTGATCCTTCTTCGCCGCCTTCACGATCTCGGCCAGCGGCTGGTTCTTGAACCGTCCGGTGGACGAGGTAAACCACAGCACGGGTTCGTAGTTGATGAAAGCCAGGTTGTCGGCATCCCGGTATGACCACTTGTTCTCGGCGCGCAGCAGCGAATCCCCGATGATGATGTTGTTGCCCACGCCGACCGCGTAGCCGTCCGCCGGCGCCTGCGTGACCATCCAGCGGTGGAACACCAGGCCTCCCGCTCCGGTGCGGTTGTTGATAACGATGTTTTCGCCTGTGTATTCCTGGAACTTGTGGGCCACGAGGCGGGCAACGACGTCCATGCCGCCGCCGGCGCCGAAGCCGACGCTCAGTTCGATCGGACGAGTGGGATAGTCGGCGGGCTTCATCGCCTTCAGCCGGGCCTTGACTTCAGGGCTCTGCGCGCAGGCGGTGGCCGCGGCGAGGCCTAAGAGCGTTGCAACGACGTATTGCTTAACTTGTCTCATGATGTGTCCTTGGATTGTGGCTATTGCGGCTTGGCTCGGCTTCAGGCGGCAACCGCGGGAAACCACTTGTTCGAAAGCACCGGCGTGACCTGCCGGTTCTCGGTCGAGTTGGCGGGCAGCGGCTCGCCGTCGAGGCGGATTCGGGCGAAGATATCCGAGCCTGCCTCGGCGCATCCCACGCGCAGCATCACCAGCGGCACGTCCCCGCTGGAGATGAAGCGGTAGAACGTGCCCGCCGGCAGCACCACGCCGTCATACGCGTTGGCGACCTTGAGTTCGCCGCGCGGACCGTGGAAGGACGCCTGGCCCTGCAGCACCACGAACACGTGGTCTTCATGCGGATGCGCGTGGATCTCGTTCTCGCCACCTTCCGCGTACGACTTCAGGATGACTGTCATCCGCTCGGTGGCGGCGATGGGAACGTCGCTGCGGCCGGCAGCCGGAAGCTGCGTGCGCAGCTTGAAAAACGAGGGCACGCCAGGGCGAATGCTTTGCTTGAGTGCTCCCAGGATTTCCTCAGGGGCGAGGAGGGGTTTGATGTCGGCCATGGTGTCTCCGTAATGGGGGTGGATGCCGCCAGATCGCCGTGCGGGTTTTCCGGTGCGCACTGCCAATCGTAGGGGGTACGTTGATTTTGTCTAGATTGATCGTCAATCAACGTCTGGCCGCCGTTCGGGGCCTTCCCCGAGGTGATGGAGTGCCACCTGATGATCGGCGACAGCGACTACGTGATCCCCGTGGCCCTGGCCGATAGGTGCACTGGAGAAATTCATTCTGATCGAGAAGATTCGGTCTATTTTTTTCATGACAGAACTGGCAACGTCCCAAGACATGACTTGGGACTGACGCGGTGAGCGCATAGTGCTCTGCGTCTAGGGATGAGCAAAAAGCGTTACCCCCTGCATTCCCCATATCGATGCAGGGAACTCACCATCCGCAGATCCCTGTTCGCTGCCCTATTGGTGCCCCTTCTTGCCGCTTGCGCAATTAATCAAACCGTGAAACCGGCGATGTACATGGCGTTCGCTGATATCAAGGTCTACAGCGCTGGCAAGCAGTCAGGCGAAGCTCGCGACCTCGAATGCGACATGCTGGTGCTGGGCGGCGGCCCCGGCGGTTATTCCGCGGCCTTTCGCGCCGCCGACCTGGGGCTCAAGGTGGTGCTGGTCGAGCGCTACGCCACGCTGGGCGGCGTGTGCCTGAACGTGGGCTGCATCCCGTCGAAGGCGCTGCTGCATGTGGCGGCCGTGATGGACGAGGTCAGCCACTTCGAGGCCTTGGGCGTGAGCTTCGGTCAGCCGGTGGTGGACCTTGACAAGCTGCGCGCGCACAAGGCCAAGGTGGTCGGCAAGCTCACCGGCGGCCTTTCCGCGATGGCCAAGATGCGCAAGGTGACCGTCGTGCGCGGCTATGGCGAGTTTCTCGATCCGCACCACGTGCAAGTGCAGGAAACCTCCGGCGCCGGCCAGGACCGCAGCGGCAAGATGCAGACCATCAGGTTCAAGCACTGCATCATCGCCGCCGGCTCGCAGGCCGTGAGCCTGCCGTTCATGCCCGATGACCCGCGCGTGGTGGACTCCACCGGCGCACTCGATCTGGCCCAGGCGCCCAAGCGCATGCTGGTGCTGGGTGGCGGCATCATCGGCCTGGAGATGGGAACGGTCTACTCGACGCTGGGCGCACGCCTGGATGTGGTGGAAATGCTCGACGGTCTGATGCTGGGGGCCGACCGCGACC
>JBOICE010000142.1:0-7048 GCA_050739815.1 Pseudomonas sp.
GCCCTCGGGCGTGCCGGCATCACCGTGAACAAGAACGCCGTGCCGAACGACCCGCAATCGCCGTTCGTTACCTCCGGCCTGCGCATCGGCACCCCGGCGATCACCAGCCGTGGTTTCAAGGTCGCCCAGAGCGTCGAGCTGGCGGGCTGGATCTGCGACATCCTCGATCACCTCGGCGATGCCGATGTCGAGGCCCAAGTCGCCAGACAGGCCGCCGCGCTGTGCTCTGATTTCCCGGTTTATCGCTAACTTCCTTCTCCCTGGAGAAGGTGCCCCGCAGGGGCGGATGAGGGAAGCGGCGGGCTTTACGGGTACGCCCAGGCCCGGAGTTTCCCTCACCCCTAACCCCTCTCCCATGGGGAGAGGGGAATAGATTTAGGAGCATCCACATGCAACGTTATTCCGGCTTCGGCCTGCTCAAACACTCGCTCAGCCATAACGAAAACTGGCAGCGTATGTGGCGTAACCCCACGCCGAAACCGGTCTATGACGTGGTCATAGTCGGCGGTGGCGGCCACGGGTTGGCCACCGCCTACTACTTGGCCAAGGTGCACGGGGTCAAGAATGTCGCGGTGGTCGAGAAGGGCTGGCTGGGCGGCGGTAACACCGCGCGCAACACCACCATCGTCCGCTCCAACTACCTGTGGGACGAGTCGGCGGCGATCTACGAGCACGCCATGAAGCTGTGGGAAGGGCTCGCGCAAGACATCAACTACAACGTCATGTACTCGCCGCGCGGGGTCTTCAACCTCGGCCACACGCTGCAGGACATGCGAGATATAGAGCGGCGGGTCAGCGCCAACCGCCTGAATGGCATCGACGGCGAAGTGCTCGATGCCAAAGAGGTAGAGGCCATGATCCCCTACCTGGATTGCTCGAAGAACACCCGTTACCCGGTGATGGGCGCCTCCCTGCAACGTCGCGGCGGCGTCGCCCGTCACGATGCCGTGGCCTGGGGTTTTGCCCGCGCCGCCGACGCCCTCGGTGTCGACCTGATTCAACAGACCGAGGTCACCGGTTTCCGCAAGCAGGACGGCGTGGTGATCGGCGTCGAGACCAACCGTGGCTTCATCGGCGGCAAACGCGTTGGCGTGGTCACCGCCGGTAACTCCGGGCATATGGCCAAGCTCGCCGGTTTCCGCATGCCGATCGAGTCGCACCCGTTGCAGGCGCTGGTGTCCGAGCCGATCAAGCCGATTATCGACAGCGTCATCATGTCCAACGCCGTGCACGGCTATATCAGCCAGTCGGACAAGGGCGACCTGGTGATCGGCGCCGGTATCGACGGTTATGTCGGCTACGGTCAGCGTGGCTCCTACCCGACCATCGAACACACCTTGCAAGCCATAGTCGAGATGTTCCCGGTGCTCAGCCGCGTGCGGATGAACCGCCAGTGGGGCGGCATCGTCGATACCACGCCGGATGCCTGCCCGATCATCAGCAAGACCCCGGTGCCGAACCTGTTCTTCAACTGCGGTTGGGGCACCGGTGGCTTCAAGGCCACGCCGGGTTCCGGCCATGTGTTTGCCGCGAGCCTCGCCACCGGCGAAATGCACGCGCTGGCTAAACCCTTCGCGATGGACCGTTTCTATAGCGGCGCCTTGATCGACGAGCATGGCGCCGCCGGCGTCGCCCACTAACAGGAGAAATCCGACATGCTGAACATCTTCTGTCCCCACTGTGGCGAACTGCGCTCCGAAGAGGAATTCCACTCGGCCGGTCAGGCGCACATTCCGCGCCCGCTCGATCCGGCTGCCTGCACCGATCAAGAGTGGGGCGACTACCTGTTCTTCCGCGATAACCCGCGCGGCGTGCACCACGAGTTGTGGATTCACGCGGCCGGCTGCCGGCAGTACTTCAACGCCACCCGTGACACGGTGAGCTACGAAATCTTCGAAACCTACAAAATTGGCGAAAAGCCGAGCGTGACCGCTAAACCCAAGAGCGCTCCGCTGACTGGCCGCGCGGCAGGAGGAAAGGCATGAGCCAGATCAATCGCCTGAGCAAGGGTGGGCGGATCAACCGCAACCAGCCTCTGACCTTCACCTTCAACGGCGCGACCTATCAGGGTTATGCCGGCGACACCCTGGCCGCCGCGTTGCTGGCCAACGGCGTCGACATCATCGGTCGCAGCTTCAAATACTCGCGGCCGCGCGGCATAGTCGCGGCCGGCGCCGAAGAGCCGAACGCGGTGCTGCAGATAGGTTCGCGCGAAGCAACCCAGATCCCCAACGTGCGTGCCACGCAACAGGCGCTGTACAGCGGCCTGGTGGCTAACAGCACCAACGGCTGGCCGAGCGTCAACAACGACCTGATGGGCATTCTCGGTAAGGTCGGCGGCGACATGATGGCGCCCGGTTTCTACTACAAGACCTTCATGTATCCGCAGTCGATGTGGATGACCTACGAGAAGTACATCCGCAAGGCCGCCGGCTTGGGCCGCGCGCCGAAAGAAAACGACCCGGATCGCTACGACTACATGAACCAGCATTGCGACGTGCTGGTGGTGGGCGGCGGTGCTGCCGGCCTGGCGGCCGCGTTGGCCGCTGGCCGCGCCGGTGCGCGAGTGATTCTGGCGGACGAACAGGAAGAGTTCGGCGGCCACCTGCTGGACAGCCGCGAGAGCCTCGACGGCAAACCGGCGGCCGATTGGGTGGCCAAAGCCATCGCCGAACTCAAGGCCATGCCCGAGGTGCTGCTGTTGCCGCGCGCCACGGTGCACGGTTACCACGACCACAATTTCCTGACCATTCATGAGCGGCGCTTCGACCACCTCGGGGAAACCGTACCGTTAGGCGAGGTTCGTCAACGCCTGCACCGTGTGCGGGCCAAGCGGGTGGTGCTGGCGACCGGCGCCCACGAGCGGCCGCTGGTCTACGGCAATAACGATGTGCCGGGCAACATGCTGGCCGGCGCGGTTTCCGCCTATGTGCGCCGTTATGGCGTGGCGCCGGGCAAGCAACTGGTGCTGTCGACCACCAACGATTACGCCTACCGCGTGGCGCTGGACTGGCTCGAAGCCGGCCTGAAAGTGGTCGCTATCGCCGATGCCCGGCCCAACCCGCGCGGTGCCTGGGTCGAGGAAGCGCGGGCGAAAGGTCTGCGGGTACTCACCGGCAGTGCGGTCATCGAAACCCGTGGCAGCAAGCGCGTCAGCGCGGCGCGGGTGGCGGCGATCGATCCGCAGGCGCACAAGGTCACCAGCCCTGGCGAGTGGCTGGAGTGCGATCTGGTTGCGACTTCCGGCGGCTACAGCCCGGTGGTGCACCTGGCTTCGCACCTGGGCGGCAAACCGACCTGGCGTGAGGACATTCTCGCCTTCGTGCCGGGCGAAGGCTTCCAGCAGCGCCTGTGCGCCGGCGCGCTGAACGGTGTGTTCGCCCTCGGCGAGGTGCTTGCCGATGGTTTCGAGGCCGGCGTCAAGGCCGCCGGTGACGCGGGCTTCGCCCCGGTCAGCGGCGAGCTGCCGAAAGTCTTCGGCCGTCATGAAGAGGCCGGCCTGGCGTTGTTCCAGGTGCCGCACGAAAAGCCGACGGCCCGCGGACCGAAGCAATTCGTCGACCTGCAGAACGACGTCACCGCCGCCGGTATCGAGCTGGCGACCCGTGAGGGCTTCGAGTCGGTCGAGCACGTCAAGCGCTACACCGCGCTGGGTTTCGGTACCGATCAGGGCAAGCTGGGCAATATCAACGGTCTGGCCATCGCCGCGCGCTCGCTGGGCATCAGCATCCCGCAGATGGGCACCACCATGTTCCGCCCGAACTACACCCCGGTGACCTTCGGTGCGGTCGCCGGGCGTAACTGCGGCGCGCTGTTCGATCCGGTGCGTTACACCGCCTTGCACCACTGGCACCTGAAGAACGGCGCCGAGTTTGAAGATGTCGGCCAGTGGAAGCGTCCCTGGTACTTCCCGAAGCACGGCGAAGACCTGCACGCCGCCGTCGGCCGTGAATGCCAGGCCGTGCGCGACAGCGTCGGTATTCTCGATGCTTCGACCCTCGGCAAGATCGACATTCAGGGCCCGGATGCCCGCGAGTTTCTCAACCGCGTGTACACCAACGCCTGGACCAAGCTCGATGTGGGCAAGGCCCGCTACGGCCTGATGTGCAAGGAAGACGGCATGGTCTTCGACGACGGCGTAACCGCCTGTCTGGCCGACAACCACTTCCTGATGACCACCACCACCGGCGGCGCCGCGCGCGTCATGCAGTGGCTGGAAATCTACCACCAGACCGAGTGGCCGGACCTCAAGGTGTATTTCACCTCGGTCACCGACCACTGGGCGACCATGACCCTCTCCGGGCCGAACAGCCGCAAGCTGCTGGCCGAAGTGACGGACATCGACCTGGACAAGGACGGCTTCCCCTTTATGACCTGGAAAGAAGGTCTGGTGGGTGGCGTGCCGGCGCGGGTGTTCCGTATCTCCTTCACCGGTGAGCTGTCTTACGAAGTCAACGTGCAGGCCGACTACGCCATGGGCGTGCTGGAAAAAATCGTCGAGGCCGGCAAGAAGTACAACCTGACCCCGTACGGCACCGAAACCATGCACGTGCTGCGGGCCGAGAAGGGCTTCATCATCGTCGGCCAGGACACCGACGGCTCGGTGACCCCGGACGACCTAAACATGGGCTGGTGTGTCGGCCGCAGCAAAGCCTTCTCCTGGATCGGCTGGCGCGGGATGAACCGCGAAGACTGCCTGAAGGACAACCGCAAGCAACTGGTCGGCCTCAAGCCGGTCGATCCCCAGGTCGTGCTGCCGGAAGGCGCGCAGCTGGTGTTCGACAGCCAGCAGCAGATCCCGATGGCGATGGTCGGTCACGTCACCTCCAGCTACTACAGCACCAGCCTCGGCTACAGCTTCGCGCTGGCGCTGGTCAAGGGTGGCCTGAAACGCCTCGGTGAGAAGGTCTTCGCCCCGCTGGTGGACGGCCGCATGATCGAGGCCGAGATAGTCTCGTCGGTGTTCTTCGACCCGAAAGGGGATCAGCAGAATGTCTGACCGGCTACCGATAGCACACCGCTCTGAGCGGTTGGCAACACACCCAGAACGCGCGATGCACCAGCAAGCGAGGCCGCTATGACTTCAGTAAACGTCTACAAACAGCGCCCGGATGCGGCGCATGCCGAGTCGCCGCTGTTCCACGCCGGTCTCCATGAGCTGGCTGGCAAGGGCAAGGTCAACGCCGGTATCCAGCTGCGCGAGAAGAAGCTGCTCGGTCACCTGTGCATTCGTGGCGACGGCCACGACGCGGCTTTCGCGGGTGGCGTGCACAAGGCCACCGGGCTGGAACTGCCCGGCGCGCTGGGCTTGGTCAGCCAGGGCGACACCTCGTTGCAGTGGATGGGCCCGGATGAGTGGCTGCTGATCGTGCCGAGTGGCCAAGAGCTGGCCGCCGAGCAACGCCTGCGTGAAGCGCTGGCCGAGCAGCATCATCAGGTGGTCAACGTCAGTGGCGGGCAAACCATTCTTGAGCTGAGCGGGCCGAAGGTTCGCGAGCTGCTGATGAAGTCCACCAGCTATGACGTGCACCCGAGAAACTTCCCGGTCGGTAAAGCGGTCGGCACGGTGTTCGCCAAGTCGCAACTGGTGATTCGCCACACCGGCGAGGAGACCTGGGAGCTGTTGGTGCGCCGCAGCTTCTCCGACTACTACTGGCTGTGGCTGCAGGATGCCAGCCAGGAATACGGGCTGGCGATCAAGGCGTAGTTCAAATGTAGGTTGGGTCGAGTCGCGCAGCGACGCTACCCAACGCTGCGCCCTCGGCCAGTCGCGGGGTATCGCTTCGCGCAACGCCAACCTACGTTCGTGCAGCATGGGAGATCACTATGAGCCGCACCCCCGATACCTGGATTCTCACCGCCGACTGCCCGAGCCTGTTGGGCACCGTGGATGCGGTGACGCGCTACCTGTTCGAACAGGGCTGCTATGTCACCGAGCACCACAGCTTCGATGATCGGCTGTCGAGTCGCTTCTTCATTCGCATCGAGTTCCGCCAGCCGGATACCTTCGCCGAGCAGGCCTTCCGCGACGGTTTGGCCGAGCGTACCGCGGCGTTCGATATGAGCTTCGAGCTGTGCCCGCCGAACTACCGCAGCAAGGTGGTGATCATGGTCTCCAAGGCCGATCACTGCCTGAATGACCTGCTCTATCGTCAGCGCATCGGCCAACTGCCGATGGACGTGGTGGCGGTGGTCTCCAACCACCCGGATCTTGAGCCGCTGGCGCGTTGGCATGGGATTCCCTATCACCACTTCGCCCTCGATCCGCACGACAAGGCCGGGCAGGAGCGCAAGGTCTGGCAGGTGATCGAAGAGTCCGGTGCCGAGCTGGTGATTCTCGCCCGCTACATGCAGGTGCTGTCGCCGGAGCTGTGCCGCAAGCTGGATGGCTGGGCGATCAACATTCACCACTCGTTGCTACCCGGTTTCAAGGGCGCCAAGCCCTATCACCAGGCCTATCAGAAGGGCGTCAAGTTGGTCGGTGCAACGGCGCATTACATCAATAACGACCTAGACGAAGGCCCGATCATCGCCCAGGGCGTCGAGCCGGTGGATCACACCGATTACCCCGAAGACCTGATCGCCAAGGGCCGCGACATCGAGTGCCTGACCCTGGCCAAGGCGATTGGCTTCCATATCGAGCGGCGGGTGTTTCTCAACGCCAATCGCACCGTGGTGCTGTAACCGCGCCCGGCAAAGGCCCGCCGGGCGAATGGATTTGCCCCTGCACAATCCTTGAGCGGTCGTCCTGCCCATCGGCGGCGCTCGAGACGCAAGACCTATACCGCTGCACTGTAAGGCCGCGCGACCCTTCGCAGTCCCAAGGGCCGTGCTCTCACAACAACAAAAGCGAGGTGAAAGCATGTCTGGTAATCGTGGTGTCGTGTATCTCGGCGCAGGCAAGGTCGAGGTACAGACCATCCCCTATCCGAAAATGGAAGACCCGCGCGGCAAGCGCATCGAGCACGGCGTCATCCTGCGCGTGGTCTCGACCAATATCTGCGGCTCCGACCAGCACATGGTGCGCGGCCGTACCACCGCCCAGGTC
>JBOICE010000143.1:0-8517 GCA_050739815.1 Pseudomonas sp.
TGCAGCCAGTCGGAATAGTCGCCGCTCAGCCCGTTGCGCCGGGCCCAGGAAGCTAGCCGCTGCGGGTCGAGGGCGAGCAGGGCGCCGAGAAACTTGCGGCGGTCGCCGTGCACCACGGCCTGTTCCACCAACGGGTGTTGCTTGAGTTTTACCTCTATGGGCGTTGGGGCGATGTTCTTGCCGCCGGCGGTGATGATCAGCTCCTTCTTGCGGCCGGTCAGCCACAGGTAGCCGTCCTCGTCCAGCCGGCCGAGATCGCCAGACAGCAGCCAGCCATCCGCACTGAAGGCTTCGGCGGTTTTTTCCGGCTGCTGGAAATAGCCTTGAAACACCAGCGGGCCACGCACCAGTATTTCGCCGTCGGCGGCGATGCGCAGTTCCACGCCGGGCAGGGCGCGACCGATCGAGCCCGCCTTGCGTACGCCCGCTTCATTGCTGGTGAGGAAGGCGGTGGATTCGGACATGCCCCAGGCCTCGCACAGAGGTAGGCCCAGCGCGGCGAAAAACGCTACCAGTTGCGGGTCCAGTGGTGCGCCCCCGCACACCAGGGTGCGCATGCGTTTGCCGAAGAGCCGGGTACGCAGCTTGTCGAGCACCAGGCGGCGGGCGAGTAGCGAACTGAAGGCGCCGCCTTCACCCTGGGCCTGGCGCAACCCGATTCGCAGCGCCCAATCGAGCAGGCGCCGTTTGCCCGCTGGCAAAGTCTCGCGTTGAGCCAGCACCGCCGCATGCAGCTTCTCGAAGAGCCGGGGCACGCTGCCAAAGAAGTCTGGCTGGATCTCGCTCAGGGCCTTCGGCACCTCGTTGATGTCCGGCACATAGGCGGCTTGGGCACCGCACCAGAGGCGTTGGTAGTGGCCGATTACGCGCTCGCCGACATGGGCCATGGGCAGGAAGGCCAGGCTGGTGAAGCGCTGCGGCGGCAGCTGGTAACTGCCGACGGCGGCGAGCAGGTTGCCATGGCTGAGCATGGCGGCCTTGGGCTCGCCGGTGGTGCCGGAGGTGAATACCAGGTTGGCCAGCGCGCCGCGATCGAGTGCCCGCCAGCGCTGCTCGACCTGGGCCGGGGCGACTGCAGAGGCAGCAGCCATGAACGCCTCGAGGCTGAGATGGCCGCTGCCAGGCAGTGGCTCATCGAAGCAGACCACCGGGATACTCACCTCCAGCAGGTCTTGCAGCCCCAGCGCCTGAGCCGAGTGTTCGACGAACAACAGGCTGCACCCGGCGCGACCAAGCTGCTGGGCCGCCTGGCTAGCCGCAAGGCTGTGGTACAGGCCGACGCTGACGGCGCCGACCTTGAGCGTGGCGAAATCCAGCAGGCTCCACTCCACACGGGTGCGGCTCCAGATCGCCACCCGCTCGCCGGACTGGATAGCGTGGGCAATCAGGGCGCGGGCCAGGAGCTCGCTGCGGCTGGCGACTTCACCCCAGTTCAGCGTTAGCCAGCGGCCGTCCCGCTGCACCTGGGCGGCGGGCCAGTCCGCCGTGCGGCTGGCTCGCCAGGCAAGCAGGGCGGGGATGCTGGGCAGATTCTCGGGTGGCTGCGGTAGGGCGCTCATCGATCATTCCTTTACTCGCCAAGGGGCCATCGCCGGAAACACTCAGGGAATCGGTTGGCCAGAGTCGCGCTCGCGCACCGCCTGGGCGAACCCCACTGCCTCGCAGCGCGCCTTGAAGCGCACGCCTTCCGGGCTATGGCGGGTGATGCCGTCGAACAGGGTGGCGAACATCTGGGTGGTTTCCAGGCCCATGTTGTGGAAGGCCTGATTGATCATCAGCTTCTGCATCATCAGCTGGTTTTTCGGGATGCCTTGCATGCGCGAGGTCAGCGCCTCGACTGCGGCATCCAGTTCGGCCAGAGGCACGCTCTGGTAAACCAGGCCGAGGCGTTGGGCCTCGCGGCCGTCGATCAGGTCACCGGTGAGGAGCATGCGTTTGGCCTTCTCGGGGCCGAGGCGATAGATCCACATGGCGGTGGTCGGGCAGCCCCATACGCGCGCCGGCGGGTAGCCGATCTGTGCTTCCTCGGCCATGACGATCAGGTCGCAGCACAGGGCGATATCGCTGCCGCCAGCCACGGCCGGGCCGTTGACCTTGGCGATCACCGGCTTGTGGCTGCGGAACAGGCTCATGAATTGCTCGGTGTTTTTCTTCATGAGGGCGTAGTCGATCATCGGATCCCAGGGCATTTCCTGGCTGCCGTAGACCCCGCGGGCGTTTTCCGCGAAAAACTTCAGGTCGTAGCCACTGCAAAAACCGCGACCGGCGCCGGTGAGGACGATCACATGCACGGCGTCATCGGCATTGGCGCGGGCCACCGCGGCCTCGATGTCGGCGGGCATGCGGTCGTCAATGGCGTTGAGGCGCTCGGGGCGGTTCAGGGTCAGGGTGGCGACGCGGCCGGTGACGCTGTAGTCGACTGTGGATTCGGACATGGGATGGCTCCTTCGAGTTGTTCTTGCAGTGGGGGCTTGGCGAAACGCTATAAATAAGTAAACTGAATTCACTTTTTCTGTCTAGCCTTTTCGAGCCCGACCATGACCGACCTCTCAGCCAAAGCCCTGAAGACCCGCGCCAGCCTGCTGGAGGCCGCGCGCAGCGAGCTTCTGGAGTTTGACGGCGGGCTGGAAGTCGGGCGGGTGGCCGAGCGCGCCGGAGTTTCGGTAGGGCTGATCTACCGCTACTTCAATTCCCGCGCCGGCCTGCTGGCGGCGGTGGCCGAGGATTTTTACGACCGCTATCAGGCCGAGGTGATCGCCGCCGACTTTCTGCCGGAGGTCGCCGACTGGCGCATCCGCGAGGAACGCCGGTTACGTCACGCCGTGGAGTTCATGTACGCCGAACCCCTGGCGCCGCTGGTGTTGGTCAGCCTGGCGCGGGAGCCGGAAGTGGCCGCGGTGGAGGCCCTGCGGATCGCCGAGAACGTCCGCCAGGGTGCCGACAACATCCGTCGCGGCCAGGCCGCCGGCCAGCTCAACGCCAGCCTCGATGCCCAACTGGTTTCGGCAATGATCCTCGGCGGCCTGCACCAGGCCTTGCTCGAGGCGTTGGGGCGCACGCCGCGACCACCGGCCGAGCTGCTGGCGCGTCAGCTCTGGCACTTCATCCACGGGGCCTTGGCTCCGCTTTAGGCGGGCCCCACTCAACCACAAAAAGAGGTCGTCATGCAGCATGCAACCCAGGTGGAACTGCTGAAAAGAACCCTGGCGCTGGTCGAGCGCGGGGTTTCCGATTGCGCTCCCGCACCTTCGGCCCTGCCGGTGACGGCCTACCTGGATGAGCAGCGTTATCGCCGCGAGCGGGATGAAGTCCTGCGCAACGAGCCGCTGCTGGTGGCGCGTTCCAGTGAGATTCCGGCCGGCCACTTCCTCACCCTCGACCTGCTCGCGCCGCTGCTATTGAGTCGCGACGAACAGGGCCGCCTGCGGGGTTTCCTGAATGTCTGCAAGCATCGCGGCACTCAACTGGTGGGCGATGCCAGCGGACGCAACCGGGTCTTCGTCTGCCCCTACCACGCCTGGGCTTACAACCCGGACGGGCAACTGCGCGGGATTCCCCACGGCTATGGTTTCGAGGGCATCGAGCGGGCCTGCCTGAACCTCACCGAAGTGCCGGTGGACGAGCGTTTCGGCGCCGTTTGGGCGCGGCATTCGCCGGGGCCGGCGCTGGATCTGGAGGCCTTCTTCGGTGAGCAGTTGCTGGCCGACTTCGACAGCTTCGCCATCGACGAGCATGTGTTGTTCGACCCGCAGGACATCCGCCGGCCGGTGAACTGGAAGCTGACCATCGACACCTTCCTCGAGAACTACCACGTGCAGAAGGCCCACCAGGCCACCATCGACCACCTGTTCTGGCCCAACCTCGGCCTGTTCGAGCGCTTCGGCCGGCACATCCGCAATTTCTATGTGAAGCGCAACCTGAAGGACCTCCTCGACCAGCCGGAGTCCGCCTGGAACCTGCGGCTGCATGGCAACCTGCTGTACTACCTCTGGCCCAACACCCTGGTGCTGATCGAGCCGGATCACATCAGCTTCTCCAGCGTGTTTCCGGCTGGTCCTTTGGCGACTCGTGTAGTGGGGCATACCTTGCTGCAGGAGGCGCCCACCACCGACAAGGCGCTGCGTTACTTCCAGAAGAACAACCAGATTCTCTACGCGGCGCTGGAGGAGGATTTCGCCATGGCCGCGCGGGTTCAGAACGGCATTCAGGCGGGGGCCAGCGACCGGCTCTGGCATGGCAGCTTCGAGCCGGCGCTGAAATGGTTCCATCAGGGGCTCGATGAGGCGCTGGGGGATAGGCGCGTACTCGAATGACGGCAAGGCGCCGACCGCGCCCAGGCGGCAGGCTGAGCGCAGGGTGGAAAACCGCTGTGCGGGCTGTCCATCCTGCGCATCGCGGCTTGCCGCGCTTTGTTCGACATCCAACAGACCGCTCAAGCGCGCCTGGCAGCGGCGATTGGGTGAGTCGGCAAGGATTTTTGTTTCTGATATTTACTTGCAGAAGATAATCTTTATCATTAGCGCCTTAATTAATATAAGGAGCTTAGGGTGTCTTTATTGCGCATTAATCCAGCCTCGCTGTCGATGCTGGGTATTTTGGTAGTTCCGGGGTTGCATGCGGAAACGAAGAAGGAAGCTTTGGTTATTCCGGCAACTGCCGTTACCAGCGCCTATGAAGAACAAAGCTACCTGCCAACCGAGAGCAAGAGCGCGCTGAAGATCGATGCGCCTTTGCGGGATATCCCGCAGACGGTGAACGTGATTCCCCAGAGCGTGATCAAGGATCAGGGCGCGCAGTCGATGGAGGACGTCCTGAAGAATGTGCCAGGCATCGGCATGTCCAACGGCGACGGTCAGCGCGATCAGGTCACCATCCGCGGCTTCAGTGCCATCGGCGACCAGTTCATCGACGGCATCCGCGACGACGCGCTGTACTTCCGCGACCTGTCCAATATCGAGCGGGTAGAAGTGATCAAGGGCCCGGCTGCCGTGCTCTACGGTCGGGGTTCTTCCGGTGGTCTGATCAACAGCGTGAGCAAGAAGCCCAGCTTCGATCCCAAGCAGGAACTGGGCGTCAGCTTCGACAGCGAAGGCAAGCGCCGCACCCAGTTCGATGCCGGTTGGGCCGATGAGCAGCAGCGCGACAAGGCCTTCCGGGTCACCGGTGCGTTCGAAGACAGCGACACCTTCCGCGACGATGCTTACATCGACCGCAAGGCCATAGCCCCATCGGCCTACTTCAGGCTTTCCGATGATCTCGAACTCAACCTGGGCGCCACCTACCTGTACGACAAGCGTCTGATCGACTTCGGCATTCCCGCACTGGGCAACCGTCCTGTCGACGTGGACCGCGACAAGCGCTTCGGCTCCGGCGACCCGGACCAGGACTACGCCCGCAGCGAGGTATTCTCCTTCACCGCCGGGGTCGACTACCGCATCAACGACGACTTCACCCTGACCAACACCAGCCGCTACTACCACTACGACCTCGACCGCAACAACACCCTGGCCGATAGCAGCCCGACCCGTTTCGTCACCGCCGCCAATGGCGAGTTGCTGGTCAAGCTGAACCGCGGCAACGTCGCGCGCGATGAGTACGGGGTGTTCAACCAGACCGAGCTGAAGCAACAGGCCCAACTCGCCGGCATGCACCACAGCCTGCTCTACGGCATCGAACTGGGCCATCAGGACAAGTACCAGAGGTCCGTCAACCAGAGCAACGTGGCGCGGGTGCCGGTCTTCCGCGACGGCCTGGTCCCGGTGCCGGAGCACGCCGTCGGACAGCGCACAGTGGGCACCAACTACCAGGACACCGCCGGCTTCTACGTGCAGGACATGATCGAGCTGAGCTCGCAGTGGAAGGCGCTGCTCGGCGTGCGCTATGACATCTTCGGTCAGGAGTACGACGACGATCGTCCGGTGAATACCGACCTCGACCGTACCGACAAGACCTGGAGCCCGCGCGTCGGCCTGGTGTACCAGCCGGACCAGGTGCAGTCCTACTACGTCTCGGTCAGCCGCGGCTACCAGCCCTCCGGTGAAGTCTTCGCCGTCAGCGTGGCCAACGAGAACCTCGAGCCGGAGGAAACCACCAACTACGAGCTGGGTGCCAAATGGGACTTCCTCGATAGTCGTCTGGCGGTTACCGCGGCGATCTTCCGCCTCGAACGCACCAACATGAAGACCACCGACCCGGCGAACCCGGCGTTGCAGGTGCTCGCCGGCGAGCAGCGCACCGATGGCTTCGAGCTCACCGCCAGCGGCCAGTTGAGTGACAAGTGGCAGGTCTATGCCGGCTACGCCTACCTGGATGCGGAGATCACCGAGTCCAACAGCAAGACCAACGGCGTACCGAACGAAGGCCAGGTGCCGACCCTGACTCCGCGTAACAGCGCCAACCTCTGGCTGGTGCGCTCGCTGACCCAGGAATGGCGTGTGGGCGTGGGCGCCAACTACGTGGATGACCGCTACACCGCGCTGGACAACGTCGTCGTCATGCCCAGCTACACCACGGTGGATGCCGCGCTGCTGTACAACTTGCCGGAGTGGGACATGGCCCTGCGCCTGCGCAATGTCTTCGACAAGGATTACTACGCCTCCGCTCACGGCTCGGTGGACCTGATCACCCCCGGCGCACCGCGCACCCTGGAGGTCAGTGCCAACTACAGGTTCTGACGTGTAGCGCCGCGACCCGAACGAAAGCGCCCGGCCTGAATGTCGGGCGTTTTTATTGGTAAGGGGCGAAGCAGTCCCGCCAGAGGGAACGGGTGCATGCCGCCGGGTGCATGGGCCGCCCTGAACCCTCCGCCCATCCTCTCCAGGCTCGGCAACACTTGAGGCCGCAGCCTCAGGCTCGCATCATGGAGCCCATGAGCATTTCCCCTGCTTCGTCGTCAGCCAGTGCTGCGGCGCTGGACGGTTTCCATCCGGCCGTGGCCGCCTGGTTTCGGGCGACCTTTGCCCAGCCTACGGCAGCGCAGGTGGGGGCTTGGCCGCCGATTCGCGCTGGCTGCTCGACCCTGGTGGCCGCACCCACGGGGTCAGGTAAGACGCTGACGGCCTTCCTTGCCGCCATCGATGAATTGCTGCGTGAAGGGCTGGAGCAGGGTGGTTGCCTGCCGGACCGCTGCGCGGTGGTCTATGTGTCACCGTTGAAAGCGCTGTCCAACGATATCCGCATCAACCTGGAGGAGCCGCTGGCCGGTATCCGCGCAGAGCTGAAGCGGCAGGCCTTGGTCGATGTGGAGATCCGCACGGCGGTGCGTACCGGCGATACCACGACGAGCGAGCGCGATGCGATGCGCAAGCGCCCGCCACATATCCTGGTGACCACGCCGGAATCCCTCTATGTGCTGTTGGGCTCCGAGTCTGGGCGCAAGATGCTGGCCGGTTGTCGCAGCCTGATCGTCGACGAAATCCATGCCATCGCCGGCAGTAAACGCGGCAGCCACCTGATGCTCAGCATTGAGCGGCTGGAGGCGCTGTGTCAGCGGCCGCTGCAACGCATCGGCCTGTCTGCAACGCAGAAGCCGATCGAGGCGGTCGCGCGTTTTCTGCTCGGTAGCCAAGGGCCGCTGCCGGTGGCAGAGGCTCCAGGCGAGGGCGCTCCTTTCCCCGACGGGGAGAGAGGCGCTTTGGCCCAGGCCGATTGCACCATCGTCGATGTCGGCTACAGCCGGGCTCGCGACCTGGCCATCGAGGTACCGCCCCTGCCGCTGGAGGCGGTGATGAGCAACGAGGTCTGGGAGAAGGTCTACGACCGTCTGGCCGAGCTGGTGGCGCAGCATCGCACCACCCTGGTGTTCGTCAACACGCGGCGGCTGGCCGAGCGCGCCTGTCGCCACCTTTCCGAGCGGCTGGGTAATGATGCGGTCGCCGCCCATCACGGCAGTATGGCCAGGGAGCTGCGTCTGGACGCCGAACAACGCCTCAAACGCGGCGAGCTGCGGGTGCTGGTGGCCACCGCATCGCTGGAGCTGGGCATCGATATCGGCGAGGTCGAGTTGGTCTGCCAGCTCGGCTCGCCGCGCAGCATCGCGGCGTTTTTGCAGCGGGTCGGGCGATCCGGCCACAGTGTCGGCGGTACGCCCAAGGGGCGGTTGTTCCCGCAGTCGCGGGACGACTTGATCGAGTGTGCGGCGCTGCTTGACTGCGTGCGCCGCGATGAGTTGGATGCGCTGGTCATCCCGCGGGCGCCGTTGGACGTACTGGCCCAGCAGATAGTCGCCGAGGTGGCCTGCCGCGAGTGGAGCGAAGACGCTCTCTATCAGCTGCTGACCCGTGCCGCACCCTATGTCGGGCTGCCGCGCGACACCTTCGACGCCCTGTTGAAGATGCTCGCCGAGGGCTACAGCGGCCGCCGAGGAGTGCGCGCTGCCTACCTGCACCGCGATGCGGTGAACCAGAGCCTGCGCGGCCGCCGCGCTGCCCGGCTGACCGCCATCACCTCCGGCGGCACCATCCCCGATACCGGCGACTACAGCGTGCTGCTGGAGCCGCAAGGCCTGCAGGTCGGCAC
>JBOICE010000144.1:0-3778 GCA_050739815.1 Pseudomonas sp.
GACGAGCAGGGTATCAGCGTGTTTCTGCTGCCGGCGACAACGCCGGGGCTGAAGGTCAGCGCGCTGTCGTTGATTGACTCGCGTAACTGCGCCCGTCTGCAGTTCGAGGGCGTGCAGCTGGGCGCGGATGCCCTGCTCGGCGCTGTCGGAGCCGCCTGGCCGGCACTCAATACGGCGCTGGACCGCGGCCGGGTGTGCCTGGCGGCAGAGCTGCTCGGCGCCGCCGAACAGATGTTCGCCAGCACCCTCGATTACCTCAAGACCCGTGTGCAGTTCGATGTGCCGATCGGTTCGTTCCAGGCCTTGCAGCACCGGGCGGCGCGTTTGCATGTCGAGCTGGAATTGGCCCGCAGCACGCTGATGGCGGCGCTGGCGGCGCTGGACGACAGCAGCCTGAACGCTGCCGAACGCGGGCGACTGGTCAGCCTGGCCAAGTGGAAAACCGGCGAGACCGCCTTCCGTGTCAGCAACGAAGCGGTGCAGATGCACGGCGGGATTGGTGTCACCGACGAACTGGATGTCGGCCTGTATCTCAAGCGGATGCGGGTGGCCCAGGCTTGCCTGGGTGACAGTGATTTTCACTGCGAGCGCTACGCGGCTCTCGACGAAACGCACGCCTGAGTGCGAGCCATGCCTGCGCACCAGGTGCTGCCCGCCTCTCAAGGAGCAGCGAGATGCGTTCACTCGAAGGAAATACCGCCATGGCCGTTAGCGCCGATCAGCTAGCTGGTCGGCGCATCGCCTTGGCTAACGAGGTGTCAGGCGACATGGCCCGCAATAGCTTATTGGTCGACGGTGGCTCGCCTATCAACAGTGTGCCCCGGCAGTCGCCGATCCGTCAGACGGTGTAAAGGCCGGACTGTGCTTTGGAGAACAACAAGATGATGCTTGAACAGTGGCAGAGCGCCTGGCAGCAGTTGATCGCGTCGGGCTCGCCTTTCGAGGTGGTGACCCCGACCGAGGATGGCCCGCGATACTTTCGCCATGCCGCAGAAAGTCTGCTGGACGCAATCGAGGTGGGTCGCCAGTACGGCGAGCGCGAGTTTCTGGTGTGGGAGCAGCAACGCCTGACCTTCGCCGAGTTTTTCGCTCAGGCCGATCGGCTGGCCGGGCAACTGGTTCACCGGTTTGGCGTGCGTCAGGGCGATCGGGTGGCGATTGCCATGCGCAATCAGCCGGCCTGGCTGGTGGCCTTCGTCGCGATTCAGCGCTGTGCCGCCGTCTGCGTGCCGCTCAATAGCTGGGGCCTGCGCGATGAGCTGTTCCATGGCCTGCAAGACAGCGGCGCGAGTTTGCTGCTGTGTGATGAGCCGCGTCTGCAACTACTCAAGAATGATCTGCTCGAACAGCAGCTGGCAAGCATCGTGGTCGGGCTGGATCAAAGTCAGGCGCTCTCGGGGCGTTGCCAGCGCTACGAAAGCCTGTTGCTGGCACCTGCATTGAGCGCGCCCGCGGTACAGGTCAAGGCCGATGATCCGGCGCTGATTCTCTACACCTCGGGTACCACCAAGCGGGCCAAGGGCGTACTGTCAAGCCACCGCGCGGTGTGCCAGGCGCTGGCGGCGCTGGAGTTTCAGGGGGCGTTTTGCGCCATGAGCTCTCCAGAGCGCATCAGCGTGGTGGTCAACAGTGGCTTTGCCCCCACGACCCTGATGGCGGTACCGCTGTTCCATGTCAGCGGGCTGCATGCGCAATTTCTGCTGGCCCTGCGCAGCGGTCGGCGGCTGGTGCTGATGTACAAGTGGGATGTCGACAAGGCCTTCGACCTGATCCGCGACGAGCACTGCACCCAGTTCAACGGCGCGCCGGTGATGATGCAGCAGCTGCTCAGCTCGCCGCGCTTCGGCAGCACGGACACCGCCAGCCTGTTCGGTCTCGGCTTGGGCGGCGCGGCGGCTTCCAGCAGCCTGTTGGCGCACCTAACCGAGCGTAAACCCGAGGCCATCGGTGGCAGTGGTTACGGTTTGACGGAAAGCAATGGCATCGCCGCCGCCATCGGTGGCGACCAGTTCGTCTACAAACCGACAGCCGTCGGTTGGCCGTTGCCGATCGTCGAAGTGCGTATCGGCGAAAGCCCCCACGAGCCGTTGCCACAGGGGCAGAGTGGGTTGATCTGGCTGCGCTCGCCGACCTTGATGAGCGCTTACTGGAACCTCCCCGACGCCAGCGCCGAGACCTTGCAGGATGGCTGGCTGGACACCGGTGATATTGGCCGGCTGGACGACGAGGGTTTTCTCTTTATCACCGATCGGGCCAAAGACCTGATTAACCGGGGCGGCGAGAAAATATCCGCTGGCGAGGTCGAATCCTGTGCTTGTGAAATGCCTGGGGTGATCGAGGCGGCAGCCTTTGCGGTGGCCGATGAAACACTGGGCGAGGCGTTGGTGCTGGTGGTGCGCAGTGACGCTCAGCCGGCGCCTTCCAGCGAGCAGGTGTGCGCCTTTATCAGCCAGCGCCTAGCCGCCTACAAAGTTCCTGCCCAGGTCTACAGCCAGCGCGAACCCTTGCCACGCAACGCCTCGGGCAAGCTGCTCAAGGCAACGCTCAAGAAAATAGTGGTCAGTCAGTGACTAATTAGTCTTTCCGGACGATGTTCTTCTCGCCAGAAGGAGAAGAATGGAGTCACACCCCAGAAGTCGCTTAACCGCGAAGGAGGCAATACATGAAAATAAAAACAACAGGCGTGATGCTCGTAGCCGCCATGGCAGTTAATGCCGGCGTACTAGGTAGTGCATTCGCGCAAGTCTCGCCTGAAGAGGCTGCGAAACTGGGCAAGGAGCTGACCTGTGTCGGCGCCGAAAAAGCCGGTAATGCAGAGGGCACCATCCCCGAATACACCGGCAAGTACCTGGGTGAGGTACCAGGCTGGAATCACGTGAAATTTTCCGGCGATCAACCGGTAGATCCCTATGCAGCTGAGAAGCCGATTCTAGTAATCACCGCAGAGAACATGAGCCAGTACGAAGCCCATTTGACTGAGGGTCAGAAGGCCTTGTTCAAGCGTTATCCGACCACCTACAAGATGAACATCTATCCCGGTCATCGCGATTTCCGCTACCCAGACTATGTCTGTGCACGGGTGATGAAAAACGCCCTGAGCGCCAAGCTGGTGGATGATGGGATGGGTATCGAGGGGCTCGGCCAGGTTCCGTTCCCGATCCCGAAAAACGGCATGGAGTTGCTGTGGAACCATCAGTTGCCGGCCCGTGCCTACACCGAGGAAAAGATCAGCGATCTCGCCTCGGTATTGCCTAACGGCAGTATCGGTTGGGGCCGCGCCCATGCCCGTGGCATGTCGCAGGCCAACTCGTCGACGGTGGAGCCGAAGACCGAAGACGGGCTTCAGGCTATGGGTTGGAACACCACGCTGAAGCCGGCTCGAGACAATGGCGTGGTCAGTATCTCCCATGAACCCTACAACTTCCTCGCCAATCCCCGTCAGGCCTGGACCTACAGCCCTTCGACCCGCCGCGTGCGGCAGCTGCCCGGTTATGGTTACGACCAACCGATGATCGGCACCAACGGCACCATGACCGTCGACGAGGACCGTTTGTACAACGGCTCGCCGGAGCGCTACGACTGGAAACTGATCGGCAAGCGTGAGATCTACAGCCCGGCCAATGCCTTCAAGGCTAACTCGGCTGATATCAAATATGCCGACATGCTGACTCCGAACCACCCCAACCCCGAGTTCATGCGCTATGAACTGCGTCGCGTCTGGGTGCTCGAGGCCGACCTGAAAGAGGGCTACCGTCACGTCTATGGCAAACGCGTGCTG